>DASTLK010000091.1:0-20751 GCA_035715025.1 Vicinamibacteria bacterium | reverse complement strand
CCGCCTTCCTGGTGTTCTGGATCCGCCGCAGCGTCCCCGAGCCGGAGGAATGGACGCGGGCGCGCCAGAACGAGCCGCGCGCCTCCCGCGTCGGCGAGCTCTTCCGCGGGCCCATTCGCGCGGTCACCTTGAAGACGATCCTGGTCTGCGCCCTCTCGCTGACCGCGTGGTGGGCGTTCATGTTCTGGCACGCCCAGCACCTGCGGAACCTGCCCGAGCTATCGTCGTGGACGCGCCCCGATCGCGAGCGGCTGGTCAGCCGCGCGTTCTTCATCGTGATCCTCGTGTCCATCGTGGGGAACTTCTTCGCGGGGTGGCTGGCGCGGGCGATCGGTTACCGGCGCGCCATCGCGGCCATGTTCGCCCTCGGGTTCGTGGCCATGACGGGCAGCTTCGGCGCCGTCCACGGCCACCAGGCGCTGGTGTTGCTGTGGTTCCCGCTCGTCGGGTTCGCGTCCGGTGTGTTCGGCCTGTTCACGATGTACATGCCGCCCCTGTTCCCCACGCTCCTGCGCACGACGGGGGCGGGCTTCTGCTACAACATCGGCCGCCTGGTCGCGGCATTCGGGACGGTCTTCTTCGGCTGGTTCGCGCCCGTCGGCGATTTCCGCCTGGCCCTGCTGGGCGACGGCGCCCTCTTCGGTCTGGCGGCGGTGCTCGCGCTCGCCCTTCCGGACCTCGTCGACTGATTCACCGTCCGGAACTGATCGACGCCGGCCGCATCATCCGGCTGGTTTCTCCGCTCCCGGGATCGTCTGGACGTGGCCGCACTGTGGACACGGCTCGCGCCGCTCGCGAGCCGGATCGCCCTCGGGAGATCGAGAGAGGTTCCGGCGCCCGCATCCGTCGCAATACCACACGGTGTCCATCCTGACCTCCGCGCGGATTGTAACGCCCGTGCCCGTCGCCGAGGGGTCCGTCAGGGCGACGCTCTTCCTACGCAACGAGTTGAACCGCGGGTGGTTGGCGGAAGCGGGTGGGAATCGAACCCACCGCCGCAAGTATTAGCTTGCGGCCAGACGGCTTTGAAGGCCGCGCGGGTCACCAGACCCGAGTCGCTTCCATTGGGCTCCAGTGTACTGGCGCCAGCCCCGTCTGGCACATCGATTGCTGAGGAACCCTTGAACGAAGGGAGCAGAAATGCACAAACCGCAATCGACGACCCGGGGCGCCGTCGCGGGGGCGCTTATCTTGTCGCTGACCCTGGTCCCCAACACCCTCCTGGCCGCCCCCACGCAGGTGAAGCCGGGGTTCAACGTCTTCTCGGCCGAGCAAGATGTCGAGATCGGCCGCCAGTCCGCCGTGGAGGCGGAACGGCAGATGCCCCTCCTCAACGACCGCAACACGCAGAGCTACGTCGAGTCCGTCTTCAGCCGGCTGGCCGCGCAGGCGCCGGGGACGAAGTTCCCCTACCAGATCCGCGTCATCAACGCGCGCGACATCAACGCGTTCGCGCTGCCGGGCGGCTTCGTCTACGTGAATCGCGGGGTGCTCACGTCCGCCCGAACCGAAGGCGAGATGGCCGGCGTCCTCGCCCACGAGATCTCCCACGTCGCGCTGCGCCACGGCACCAACAACGCCACCAAGGCCTACATGGCGCAGGCCGGCCTGGGCGTGCTGGGCGGCATCCTCGGCCGCGGCCGGCCCACCAACACCGCGCAGATCATCAACGTCATCGGCGGCCTGGGAATGAATGCGGTCTTCTTGAAGTACAGCCGCGATGCGGAGACACAGGCCGACATCGTGGGCGCGCAGATCCTCGGACGCGCCGGGTACGACCCGATGGAGATGGCGAACTTCTTCGAGCTCTTGAAGCAGCAAAGCGCTGGTCAGGGCGGCGGGGCGTCGCAGTTCTTCAGCGACCACCCGGCCCCGGCCAATCGCCAGGCGCGCATTCAGCAGGAGGCGAGGGCGATCGGGGCCACCAACGTCAGAAGGACTTCCGGCGACGGCGAGTTCGCCCGCGTGCAGGCCAACCTGCGCGGGATGGGGACAGCGCCGACGATGGCCGAGATCGCGCGCGGCGGCGGACGGACCTCGTCGTCCGATCGTTCCGGCTCGTCCTACCCTTCCGGCTCGTCCTATCCGTCCGACCGCACGTCGCAGGGCCGTCGGGACGGCCGGTCCTATCCTCCCGACTCGTCCAACCCGTCCGACTACCCTTCCGGCTCGTCCTATCCGTCCGGTTCCTATCCCTCTGGCCGTAATTCGCGGGGCCGTCAGCAGGGCATTGCGCGCGTGGAGCCGCCGTCGGGACAGTACACGGACTTCCGCCAGCGGGACGACTTCTTCGAGATGCAGATCCCCTCGAACTGGCGCGCCTACGAGGCGGAGAACGGGTTCGGGGTCACGATCGTCCCGGAGGGCGGCGTCGTCGACACGGGTAACGGGCAGGAGAGCATCGTCTACGGCGTGATCGTCAACCACTACGATCCCTTCGCCGGTTCGTACAGCCGACGCAACACGAGCATCGATCAGGCCACGAGCGACCTCATCAACCAGATCCGCCAGACCAACTCGCATCTGCAGGTGTCATCGCGCGGACGCCGCGAGACGATCGACGGCCAACCGGGGATGTCCACGACCCTCTCCGGCACCTCCCCCGTCACGGGCGAGGAGGAGCGCGTCACCGTCGTGACACGGCAGCTGGGAGACGGGCACATCCTCTACACGCTGCTGATCGCTCCCGGCCGTGAGTACAACACGTTCAGCTCCGCCTTCAACCGCATGGTGCAGTCCATGCGTGTGAACGACGAAGCCGCGCACAACACCAGCCAGAACAGCAACCAGTAACGGCGGCCTTCGGGCGCGAGAGGCCCGGCGCAGGCGCGCCGGGCCTTTTTTCCTACCGATTCCCCACCGTCACCGCGTCCTTGGAGACCTTCTCCAGCACGTCCCCGGACATCTTGTAGTCACGGGTGTCGACGGCGATGTCGCCCAGGGAGACGATGCCCACGACCCGCTGGTCCGAGTCGACCACGACGATGCGGCGGATCTGCCGGTCCCTCATGAGGCGAGCGGCCGCCTTGACGTCGGCCATGTTCGGGACGGACACGACGTCGGCCGTCATCACCTCCGGGACGCGCCCCGTCCGCGGATCGCGGCCCTCCGCGATCGCTCTTATGACGATGTCCCGGTCGGTGACGATCCCGATCGGCCGGTCGCTTTCGCAGACGGGCAGGGATCCCACGTTCAGGGACTTCATCTTGGCGGCAGCCTCCTGCAGCGTCGTCTCCGGCCGCACGCACTCGACACTCATGGTCATGACGTCCTTGACTTTCATGGGGGCACCTCCTGCCTGGGAACGAACCGGCTCTATACTCGCGGGGTACGCGGACGCGCACCCCGAACCATCGACATATTCTAGAAATTGTCACGTATTCAGTCAATGAAAGTCTGAAAGACTGACATCAATGGCTTCACTGCAGATCGCCGAAGACATCCGCCGCGTGCGCCCTCCGGCGCAGGAGCGGGCGGCCATGGCGGACGAGGTCCGGGCAGGGCTCGAGGCGCGTCCCCTTCCCTTCCTTCCTTCGAAGTACTTCTACGACGATCGCGGCGGCGCGCTGTTCGACGAGATCACGCGCCTTCCCGAGTACTACCTGACCCGCACGGAGGAGGCCTTCCTCCCGGCAGTCGCCCGCGAAACCGTCACGCGGGTCCGGCCGCGGAACCTGGTGGAGCTGGGGTCGGGCGTGGGCGGCAAGGTTCGAGTGCTTCTCGACGCCATGGCGGAGGCGGGAACCCTGGAGAGCTGCACGCTGCTCGACATCAGCGAGAGCGCGATCGCGAATTCGCTGGCGCAACTCCGCTCGGAGCGGCCGCGACTCAAGGTTTCCGGCGTCGTCGGGGACTTCCTGACCGACCTTCGGGCCGTGGGGCCCGGGGAGTCGCGGCTGATCGCGTTCCTCGGGAGCACGATCGGCAACATCCATCCCCAGGACGTGCCCGCCTTCTTTCGATCGGCGGCCAGCATCCTGGCGCCGGGCGACGCGGTGCTCGTCGGGCTCGACCTCGTCAAGGACCGCGCGCGGCTCGAGGCCGCCTACAACGACGCGAGAGGCGTGACCGCCGAGTTCAATCGCAACATCCTGCAGGTGATGAACGCGCGCCTCGGTGCGGACTTCGACCCCGCGGCATTCGATCACGTGGCCTTCTACGACCCCGATCACGCCTGGATCGAGATGCGTCTGCGCGCGCGGCGCGCTCTGAGCGTGCGCGTTCCGGGCGCCGCCACCGCGCTGTCGCTGCCCGCGGGCGGTGAGATCCGTACGGAGATCAGCTGCAAGTACACCCCGGCGGCCCTGGAAGCGGCCCTGAGCGGAACCGGGTTGATGCTGGACGAGTGGAGGACGGACCCCGAGTCGCTCTTTGCGCTCGCGCTTCTCCGAAGGCTGGGCCGCAGCTAGGGTCGGCGGCGCTCCGTCCCCGGACCACCCCAGCCCCAGCCCCAGCGGCCGGGACCCCTACGCACGGACGGCCGCGCGCGACGCGTCCGAACCCACAGCCACGGCCTCGCCTACGAGCGATTCCCTCAGGATGGCGATGTCTCGTCCGAGCCGCTCGAGTCGCTCGTCGGTCAGGTGGATGCGCGCCTGCGCGAACAACGCGTCCTCTTCCGCCTCGATGTGCCGCTCGACGCTCTCCTGCAACGTGCGCATCTTGTCGCCGTACCGCGCGTCCTCGGGATCGAGCTGGTCCAGCTCCGCGAGGAGGCCATCGACGACGTGGTGGTCCTCGAGAGCGTCCCGGACCGCCTCCCGCGCCGGCTCCGCACGGAGCCTCATCACGGCCGGATAGAACACGTTTTCCTCGACCCGCGAATGGGTCTGCAGCTCCTGGCGGATGTTGCGGTAGAGGCCGCGGCGCGCCTCGGCATCGCTCCCGGCCTCGGCAAACGCTCGGAACAGCTGGAGAACGGCGTCGTGATCCTTCTTCAACAGCGTTGTCGCATCCATGGCCGGCACCCCTGGGAACTTCACCCTTTTCAGCGACTTCCTTGACACAATCTAGTCCTGGAACATATGATTGTCAATGAAAGTCAGCATCTTTGATGAACATCTTGAGCTATTGCGGCCAGCCGGCGACTCCGGAGCGACGATAGGGCTCAATGGCGCGACGCGGCCGCATCTTCCTCCTTCTCGTCCTCCTCGCGGTCGTCCTGGTCGTGCTCGTCCTCCTCGGCTTCCTTCCCCAGGACATCCTCCGCCGCTACGTCGAGAAACGCCTGCAGACCGGGCTCGGTGCGGGCAGCAGCATCGGCCGCATGCAGACCGTGCCCGGACGGCTCAGCAGCGACGTCGAAGACCTCGTCATCCAGGGGCCGACCTATCGCCTGACCGTCCCCAAGGCCAAGGTCATCCTCGAGCCCGGGTTCCTGTTCGGCCGGGGCCTCACCTTCCTGTCCGTGGTCCTCGATTCGCCCCGGCTCGAGATCACTCCCGCGACGACGGGCGACTCCGCCGCCGTGAACCAGATCGTGGTCATCCGCCAGCTCGCGGTCACGAACGCGACGATCGTCTACCACCTGGGACCGAATAACCAGCTCACGCTCGGCGGCGTCTCCATGCGCGGGGCCGTCGGCGACGGCACGCTCGAGGTGGCCGCACAGGGCGGGTCCTGGCAGCGCGAGACCACGGTCGCCCTGGGCCCGGTGAGCGGCCGCCTGCGTGTCTCCTCCCGGCTCGACATCGGGATCGACACGCTCCAAGGCGACGTTCTGCACTCGCACGTCCAGGTCTCGGGCTCGCTGGGACGGATCGGTGCGCTCAACCCGGACCTTCGCCTGCAGGCCCGCATCGACCTCCGCGACTTGAAGGCCTTCGGCCTCGACGCCGACGTCAGCGGCCGCGTCACCGCGTCCGGGCGGCTCACCGGATTGGGTGAGTCGCTGGTCCTGGACACGAAGATCCAGGGCGGCACCCTCAAGGTCTCGAGCTGGCCGATCGATCGAATCGACGCGCACCTCGTCCACAAGGGTGGGTTCGACGGCCGAACCGACGTGACGCTCGAGGCGGATCTCCTCGGCGGCCGCACGGACGGCATGGTGCGTCTTCGAGGTCCTCAGACCGACGCCGATCTGAAGTTCGCCGGCCTCGACGTCGCCCGCCTTCGCGAGCAGGGCGTGGCGCTGCCCTGGCCGCAGACCGGACGCCTGGGGGGGACCCTCAGCGCGTCGGGGAACTGGCGCTCCACGCTGCAGGTCAAGGGCAGCGCCGAGACTACGGGCGTCGCCGCCGGCGACATGGGGCTGCGGGCGCGGCTGAGCGCGTCGGGCGGAGTCGCCCTCCGCAGCCGCACCGTCGACCTCGCGTTCAACCTCAAGCTCGACGGCACTCGCCCCGTCGCCGGATCCCTGCCTCGCTTGCGGTCCCTGGACCTCGTGGCCAGCGGTCGCGCGCGCGGCGCCTGGCCGCCCCCGGTCGAGGCGACCATCGGCGGATCGCTCAACGTCGAGACCGCGAATGGAGCGGAGGCCGTGCCCGTCAGCGGGCGCGTCCGCTACGCCGGCGGCGTGTACAGCGGAAACGCGGAAGCCCGAGGCCTGGGCGCCACCCTCACCGCCTCCGCCGAGGGCCGGGGCTCCGTGCTGCGCCGGCTCGAGGTGCAAGGCACTTCGGTCGAGCTGTCTCTGCTGCGGCCGGAAGCAGAAGGGACCGCGAACTTCCATCTCACCGCGTCCGGACCCATCGACCGGCTCTCGGGGACGGCCGACGTCGACGTGCCGGAGCTCCTCTGGAACGCGGAACGGGTCGGCCCCGTCACCGTCCGGCTCGAAGGAGTCCTGGGTCGCGGGCAGTTCACGTTCGAGGCGCCGGAGCTGCGCGTGACGGGCCAGGGCACGGTCGATCGGCAGACGCTGCGGGCGACGCTGAAGCTCGACCAGACCGAGATCGAACGCATCGCCCGCCTGGTTCCGCTGGCCCAACCCATGACGGGCGTGACCTCGGGGACGGCGAACGTGACGGTACCCCTCTCCAACCCCAAGGCCGCGGTGGCGGATGCCCGCCTCGACACCCTCGAGCTGGTCACCGCCGGGATCACCGCGCGGGCCACGCAGCCCGTGGTGGCCAGCCTGCGCAACCGCATCCTCGAGTTCACGACCGTGCAGGTCGAGGGCAACGGCGTGACCGCCACCGCCTCCGGCCGCATCGGCCTCGACGCCGCCGCGCCGATCGACGCGCACCTGGTCTTCGATGCCGACCTTGCCCGCACGCCGCATCCGGCCGACCTCACCGTCACCGGCGCCGCCCATGGCGACGTCACCGTCAACGGCACGCGCGAGCGGCCGCGGGCGTTCGGCGAGGTCGCGCTCTCCGGGATCACCGCGCAGCGCTCCGGCCAGACGATCGTGACCCTCCAGGACGGCCGGCTCGACCTCCAGGGCGACGTGGCCGTCGTGCAGAACATCCGCGGCACCGTCGGCGGCGGCGCGGTCGAGCTCACGGGGACGATCCCGGTGGCGGCGCTGCTGCCCGCCGCCCGCGCCGAGCGCTTCGGCCTCACCCCGGGAGTGGAGGCCGATCTCGACCTGCATTGGCAGGACGTGCAGGCGGCGGCGCTCCTCGAGTTGTTTCGCCCCGGCCCTTCGGCCGTCCAGGCCACGCTCAGCGGCGAGGCGCGGGTGGCGGGCACGGCCGGATCCTGGCGCGACGCGCACGGTGAGCTGACCCTGACTCCGACCAACGTCCGGGTCCAGGACCTCGACCTGCAGGTCGCCCCGATCACGGCGCGCCTGCAGGCGGGGCACGTGACGACCGACGGCCTCGTCGTCACGTCGGCGGGCAGCTCCTTCCGCGTGGATGGCGACGCCGACCTGCGCGCGCGGACGTTCCAGGCCGTGGGCAAGGGCGTGCTCGAGCTGCGCACGCTCTCCCCCTTGCTACAGGAGGCCTCCCTCACCGGCCTCGCCGACGTGGACGTGACCGCGGGCGGACCGTTCACGAATCCCGAGGCGAAAGGCTCGATCCGGGTGCGGGACGGAACGTTGCGCGAGCGCGATATCCGCCAACCCCTGACCGCGATCAACGCGCTCGTGACCGTCGACCAGCGCGCGATCCGGCTCACCGAGGGCACCGCCACCTTCGGGGGCGGCCCGGTGACGATGGAAGGCACGGCCCGGCTGGCCGGCCTCTCCGTGGAGGACGTCAGCGTCGCGGTCAAGGCGACGGAGGTCGGCCTGCGCTATCCGGTGGGTGGACGCGGGGGCGCCGTCCGTCAGATCCTCAGCGACCTCAAGGCGCGGCTCAACGCCGACCTCACCCTCACCGGCAAGCCCGGCGATTTCCTCCTCTCCGGATCCGTCGCGGTCGAGCGCAGCCTGTACGACACCGACATCTTCCTCGAGGAGGCGCTCCTCGCGCCCACGGTGCCCCCGGGCACCGCGGAGCCCTCGCGCCTGCTGCAGTCGATCGCGCTGAACCTGGCCGTGGTCACCACGAACCCGTTCATCGTCCGGAACAACCTGGCCCAGGTCGAAGCCGAAGGCGGCCTCTCCGTGCGCGGCGACATGGCCGCGCCCGCCCCCTACGGCCGCTTCGACCTCCTTCCCGGCGGCAAGATCTTCATCCAGACGCGGGAGTTCGCGGTCGAGGAGGGATACCTCACGTACAACGGAACCACCGACCCCGACGTCAACGTGCGCGCCACCACCGTCATCAAGGACCCCGCGCAGGACGTCCAGGTGACGGTGGTGGTCTCGGGGACGATGCCGAACGTATCCCTCGATCTGAGCTCGGATCCGACGCTGTCCGCGCAAGAGATCGCGAGCCTCATCGCCACCGGCCGGTCGGACGTGGCTTCCTGGTCCAGCAGCGGCTGGATCGTGGGCGAGCAGGCAGGGGCGCTGCTCCTCGGACGGTTCACGCGCGCGGTGGCCCGCCAGCTCATCGACCTCGGCATCGACCAGGTGGACATCCAGCCGGAGCTCCTCGCGCGCGAGGGCAATCCTTCCGCCCACTTCACGTTCGGCAAGCAGCTCAGCCCCGCCCTGCGCCTCATCTACTCCACCGGCCTGAGCAATCCCGAGGAGCAGTACTACGAGGTGCAGTACGGCGTGCGGCTGGGGCAGCAGATCACGTTCAAGCTCCAGCGGCGCTTCGACGGCAGCTATCAGTACGCGGCCGGCCAGCGCCTGAACTTCGGAGGCCCGCCGCGCGCCCCCAAGGCGCCGACCACGTACGCACCCGTGGAGCTGCGGGACGTGCGCTTCGAGGGAGAGCTGACGGAGTTTCCGGACCTCCTCCAGGTCGCCAAGGCGCGTTCCGGCAAGAAGGTCACGTACTGGGATCTCCTCGACGACGCCGATCGCCTCCGGCAGCACCTCGCGAACCAGGGGTACCTGGAGGCGGTCGTGGACGCGCGCCTCGACGACGACATCGCGGTCTTCGCCGGCGTGGCCGGGATGCGCCATCGCTGGCGGATCGAGGGCATGGACACCCCCCTCAACATCGACAGCCGGATGACCAGCGCTCTCTTCGAGGAAGAGGCGATCGACAAGGCACGCCAGGCCATCCTCGACGAGCTGCGCCGTCGCGGCCACCTCAAGGCCAACGTCGAGGTGCAGACGTCGATGGAGGGTGGATACCACGTCATGGTGTTCAAGGCCGAGCCCGGCCCCGTGCTGACCGCGGACGTGACCTTCCCGGGCGCAGCCGTGCTTGCGCAGAAGGCGCTCCTGGACGCGGCGGGCGGCGCGCCCACGCTCATCACGCGCCCGCGCGACGCGGAGGAGGGGATTCGCCTCGCCTACCGCAAGGCCCAGCACCTCCTGGCCAAGGTGGGACCGACGCGGGTGGCCGAGGGGCCGGGCCTGGTGCGGATCGAGGTCCCCGTCGAGGAGGGCCCTGAAGCGAAGGTGGCGGCCATCAAGTTCAGCGGGGCCAGCCTTTCCCCCGACGAGCTCCTCAAGGTCGCGGCCCTGCCCACGGGCGGGCGATACGACCCCAACGCGGTGGATCAGGCCGTCCTACGCCTCCGCGACCGCTACCTGACGCTCGGACACCCGGGAGTGCGCGTCAACCCGCGCCTCGAGCAGGACGGTTCGGACCTCGACGTCGTGTTCGACGTCCACGAGGGCACGGCCCAGACGATTGGCCCCGTGCAGGTCCGAGGGATCCGCCGGACGCGCGAGCGTCTCGTGCGCGCCCAGCTCACCGAGCTCAAGCCGGGCCTGCCCCTGGACCCGCGCAAGCTCGCCTACGCCGAGCGGAGACTGCGCGACCTCGGCATCTTCCGGCGCGTCGTGGTCACCGCTTCGGCGGACGCGGTGGCCGCGATCACGGTCGAGCTCGAGGAGGGCGCGCCGTTCAACGTGGCCTACGACGTCCGCTACAACCGGCAGGATGCGCTCAACGGATCGGTCGACGGCCAGGTCCAGAACCTCTTCGGCCGGGCCATCACCCTGGGGACGCGGGTGCAGGCCGGCCGCTACATCCGCGAGGGCCGCGCCTCGATCCATCTGCCTTCGGTCTGGCGGCTCGGGGACATGACGATCTCCGCCTTCGACCTGCGCCAGACGATCCGCACCGCGTTCGGCGTCGTGGGGGCCTCGCCGCCGCCTCTCGACGTGGGCCGCCGGATCGAGCAGGGCGTGCAGTTGCAGCAGGCGGTGCATCGGTTCCATCCGTTCGAGATCCTCTATGGATACCGCTACCGCCGCCTGACCTGTCCAGGCCAGGGACTGCCGCCCGTGACCCACACCATCCGGGGCATCGTGGATCCGTGCGATCGCGACAGCCTCCAGCGGGCGGCCCCGCTCGGTCCGGCGCCCATACCCATCGACGTCGGCGCCCTGGATACGTCGGTCGTGCGCGACACCCGCGACAATCCCCTCAACGCCACGCGCGGGTCGTTCATCAGCGTCAACCTCTCCTACGCGCCTCGGGTGCTGGGATCCGATTTCAACTACCTCCGCGAGCTGGTGCAGGCCTCGTTCAACTTCCCGGTCGGGCAAGCGATGACGTGGTCACAGCGGGTCTCGGTGGGCAGCATCCACACCTTCGGCGAGGACCGCCTGCCCATCAGCGACCTGTTCAAGGCGGGGGGCCCGAGCACGGTGCGCGGGTTCGGCACGGACGCGCTGGGACCGCAAACGTCGGCCGGGGAGGCGCTCGGCGGCGGGGCCACCATCATCCTGAACGAGGAGCTGCGTTACCAGCACCCGACGGGCTTCGGGGCCGCCGTTTTCTATGACGCGGGGAACGTCTTTCCCACCGTCCGCGACTTCGACCTCAAGCTCCTCCACTCCGTCGGCGTCGGGCTCCGCTACTCGTCGGGCTTCGGTCTCGTGCGCGTGGACGTCGCGTTCCCGCTCAACCGCCGCCCACAGGACAGGTCGTTCCAGTTCTGGTTCGGCTTCGGTCAGATCTTCTAGCCACCGGGATCGTGCGCGGCGGCGAGGGTCGCGTGCGTCGCCCGTAGCGGGGCCTGTGTCGGTGCATTCACCCGCGGATTGCCCGACACGGAGCGAGCGCGCGCACTGCTTCACGTGGGATGAACAGGTTCCAGCGCGCGCGAGCGTCCCCGCGAGGGTGACCACGCGGAGCCGCGCCGTCGCGCACGGGCTCCTACGCCGTCTTGTACTCGTTGAGCCGGTTGTAGAGCGTCTTGAGGCTGATGCCCAGGACCTCGGCCGCCTTCTTCTTGTCGCCCTCGCAGTCCTCGAGGGTGGCCAGGATCAGCCGGCGCTCGGCCTCGCCCAGTGAGGTCCCCACCTTGACGTTGAGGCTCGAGCCGGAGCTCTCCTGCACGCCCAGGGGCAGCGCGTCCAGCCCGATGTGCTCGTCGGCCAGGATGAACGCGCGATGCACGAGGTTCTTGAGCTCGCGCACGTTGCCCGGCCAGTTGTGGCTCTTGAGACGGTTCACGGCGGGCCGCGTGAACTCCTTGCCGGTGTCGTGCTCCTTGTTGAGCTGGGCGAGGAAATGCTGGGCCAGGAGCTCGACGTCTTCGCGGCGATCGCGCAGGGGCGGGAGGGCGATCGGGAACACGTTGAGCCGGTAGTGGAGGTCCTCGCGGAGCTTGCCCTTCGCGACCGCCTCTTCCGGCCGGCGGTTCGTCGCCGCGATCACGCGCACGTCGACGGTGAAGGCTTCGTTGCCGCCGATGCGCGTGACCTTCCCGGTCTCCAGGACGCGGAGGAGCTTCACCTGCAGCTCGGGCGGCATCTCCGTGATCTCGTCCAGGAACAGGGTGCCGCGGTTCGCGCGCTCGAAGTAACCCTTGTGCAGGCGGTCGGCGCCGGTGAAGCTTCCCCGCTCGTGGCCGAACAGCTCGCTCTCGATCAGGTTCGGCGACACGGCGCCGCAGTTGACGGGCAGGAACGGCTCCTTGTGCCGGCGGCTGAGGCCGTGGATGGTCTCGGCCACGAGCTCCTTGCCCGTACCCGTCTCGCCGAGGATGATCGCGGTGGCCTCGGTGGGCGCCACCTTCGAGATCAGGTCGTAGACACGCTGCATGACCGGCGAAGACCCGATGAGGGGACCGAAGCGTCCGAGCTTGCGCAGCTCGCCGCGCAGCGACCCGATCTGCTCCTTCAGCTCGCGCGTACGCGCCACGTTCGCGAGCACGGCACGCACGCGCGCCATGTCCACGGGCTTGACGAGATAGTCGGAGGCGCCCTTGCGCATCGCCTCGACCGCCGTGTCCACGCTGGCCTGGCCGGTGATGAGGACGATTTCCGTGGCCGGGCTGGCCTCGAGGTCTCGGAAGAGGTCGATGCCGGTGCCGTCCGGCAGATGAAGGTCGACGAGCACCACGTCGGGCACGGCGCGGCCGATCTCCGCGCGCGCCTCCTTCAACGTGTGCGCGGCTTTCGTCGTGAATCCTTCGCGGCCCACGACCTCGGCGAGGCCGAGGACGAAGTTCACGTCGTCGTCGACGAGCAATGCGTGCGGCAATTATTTGGCTCTCATCGATCGTGGGGCCCGCTGCAAGAAGCAAGCCACGGAGAACCCTCTGCTCGCCACGTCCATCGGAGCGCGCGGGCGCGCATGGTTGCGATCGCGACCGGCGGCGCGCGGCTGACGAGCGAATGCACGAATGTACAGTTTACAACCATCCCGGTCTCCAAGCCGCCCCCGAAGTGATTCTGCATGCGTTACGAGTGGCACGTCACTTGCTCTGGTCGTGGATTGTCACATCCGAGAAAGGAGTCTCACGATGTTGTGGACGATCTTCGTGATCTTGCTGATCCTCTGGCTCCTGGGAATGGTGAGCGGGTCGACCTTTGGCGGGTTCATCCACCTCCTGCTGATCATCGCGATCGTGGTGGTGCTCCTCCGCGTGATCCAGGGACGACGACCTATTTGAGAAGGAATGAAGCCATGAGGACGCTCGCCTCGCTCGTGCTGCTGGGCTGCGCGGCCGTCGCGCAGGCCCAGCAGACTCCGAAGACGTACACCCCGGATCACCCTCCGCGCGCGAACGAGGAGACGATCCTGAACGCGCGCGTCGTTTCCGTCGACCCCGCCGGCGCCCGCGTCACGGTGCGCGGAGTGGACGTGAAGGCCGACGGCGGGCGCGACGAGACCTTCACGGTGGCGGCGCCGGCCGCGTCCCGCCTCGCCGAGCTCAAGCGCGGGACGGAGGTGCTGCTCGTGCTGCGCGGCACGACGGTCGTCGACCTCAAGGTGTCCGTGGCGTCCGGTGGCGAAGGCGGGACACCCTTGTCGGGCACGCGCAAGACCACGCCCGCGTCACCGACGCGCAACCAGGCGGGAACGAGCCGGAGCACGCCGCGACGCACGGTCACGCCGCTGGTGACCATCACGCCGCAACCCGGCGTCGTTCCGCCCCCGACCGTGACGGCGCCGGTCACACCGGTCACACCCGTCGGCGTCGTGGCGACGCCGACTCCGGCCTACGCCACGCCCTTCCCGACGCCGCGGCCCCAGCCCACGCCTATCCCGGTCGGCACACCTCGGCCCGTGCTGCTTCCCTCGGAGGCACCGTCACCATCGATGACGCCCACTCCGTCGCCGTCGCCGCAGCCCTGAGCGAGGCGCGCAGAACCGCGCCGACAGATCGTGATGTCGAAATCATCGACATTCATTGACAAGGCTCTTGGAGTATCTGCATCATCGTCGTAGGTGCCGTGCTCCTCGTGGAGCCGACGCTACGTTCCCCCAAACGGTCCTCCGGGGTTCATCGCTGGCCGCGTGTCCCCGGAGGACCTTCTCTCCAGCAGATGCGCCGGTCAGCGCGGCGGCGGCGTGTCGTGCCGATCCGCGTCGACGAGAAGCGCGACGGCGCCGATGAGGCGCGTGGGATCGACCGGCTTCGGGATGTGCTCGTCGTACCCCGCGCGAATCGCCTTGGCGCGGTCCTCCAACGTCGCGTAGGCGGTGAGGGCCGCGGCCGGGATTCGCCCGCCCGTCTCGCCGGGCCGCGAGCGCACGCGTCGGATCAGCGCATAACCGTCTTCCCCCGGCATGGCGATGTCGCTGAGGAGGACGTCCGGACGCTCGCGATCCAGGGTGTCGAGCGCTTCCGCCGCCCCCGCCACGGAAATCACCCGCGCGCCCGCCTGGCCGAGCAGCACGGCCATGGCCTCGCGCGCGTCCTCTTCGTCATCCACCACCAGCACCGTGATCCCGTCGAGGGTGGGCGTGCCCGCCGGGCGCTCGTCGGTCCGGAACACGGGGGGCGAAACCACCGGAGACGTCGAGCCCAGGAGCGGGAGCTTCACGGTGAACGTGCTGCCGCGACCCTCACCCGCGCTCGAGGCCTCGATGGTCCCTCCGTGGAGCTGCACGATCTGGCGAGCGATGGCGAGCCCGAGTCCGAGCCCCTTCTGCTTGCGCGTGCTGGTCGTGTCCGCCTGGCGGAAGCGTTCGAAGATGAAGGGAAGGAACTCCGGGTTGATGCCGGTGCCGGTGTCGACGATGGTGATGTGGGCCGTGGAGCCCGAGCGCGCGAGCCGGACCTCGATTCGTCCCCCCTCCGGCGTGAACTTCACCGCGTTGGCGAGGAGGTTGCCCACGACCTGCTGCAGGCGTCCCGCGTCCCCGGATACGGGAGGCAGCGGACCGGGCAGCGATCGCTCGAGCAGCACGCCTTTGGCCTCCGCCGCGGGGGCGGCGGCGTCGAGGGCGGCCTCGATCACGGGCCGCAGCTCGAGCGGGCGCGTCTCGAAGGTCAGCTTGCCCGCGATGATCCGGGACGCGTCGAGCAGGTCGTCGATGATCTGGGCCAGGGTCTTGGTGCTGCGCTCGATCATGCCCACCGCGCGCGACACCGCTCCCGCGTCGAGATCGTCCGACTTGAGGAGCTGCGCCCAGATGAGGATGGCGCCGAGGGGCGTGCGCAGCTCGTGCGAGATCATGGCGATGAACTCGTCCTTGGCCCGGTTCGACGATTCCGCTTCCGCGCGCCCCGACTCCTCCAGGCGCAGCGCCTCCTCGCGGGCCCAGGCACGTTGCGCATGCGCCTGAACGCGCGCCGCCAGCTCGAGCGGGGGAACCGGCTTGAGCAGGTATTCGTCCGCGTCGCCCGCCAGCCCTTGAATCACGCCCCCGGGCTCCGTGCGTGTCGTGAGCACGAGGATGGGGACGCCGCGGGTTCGCCGGTCGGCGCGCAACACGCGCATCATGTCTTCACCCACCGCCACGTCGGCGAGGATGACGTCCGCGGAGGCCGGGAATGCGGAAGCCAGCGCGAGCGAGGCGTCGGGCACGACAATGACCTGCGTCTGGCCGGCGAGGGCGGCCTCCGCTTGGGTGCGGAGTTCCGCATCGGGGATGACGACGAGGACGCGCACGGGCCCACGTGATGGGAAACGGTCGCCGGGGCTGCGACCGAACAGAGGACGCGAGGCAGGCTCGGGATCGGACTCGGGCATCAGATCGACGTCGAACCTACCCTTTGTATCACGGCGAGAGGACTCGCGCAGTGACGTTACCGCCGCGATGGGGCGCAAATGACGCGGCCGCCGCGGGAGGCGCGGCGGCCGCGAGAACGCATCGGGCGGGAGCTCAGGAACGGACGCGCGCGACCTTCGAGGGCTTGACCGCGCGCATCGACCGCGCCTCGGTCTCCGCGGGCACCGCCGACGCCGGGGTCACCGGCGCTGAGGGGCGACGCGGCGCGTCCCACGAACGGGGCTTCTCGGTGCCGGTCCGGCGCTCGCGAGGCGAGCTGGGGGGCGCGTCCTCGAAGAAGCGCGACGGGCGGGCGTTGCGCGCCGCCTCCGACTCCTCGGCCTGCTCCTGGCAATCGCGGCAGAGGCTCGCGAAGGGCAGGGCCTTGAGGCGCAGCTCGGAAATGCTCTCGTCGCATTGCCTGCAGGCGCCGTACGTGCCTTCTTCCAGCCGAAGCAGGGCCTCGTCGATCTTCCGGAGCGTCTCGGACTCCATCTCCATCAGCGCGAAGTCCATGCCGAGGACGAAGTCCTCCATGCTCCGTTCTTCGTCATCTTTGACCTGGGTGACGGCGGCGGGCAGGACCTCCCGGAGGGAACGCAGCTTGTTCCGGATCTCGGCCTGCCGCTCCATCAACATCCGGCTGAGGATCTCGTGGCGCCGGTCCTCGGTGTTCTGCTGCTTGCGGTTCATCGTTGCCTCCCTGACTGGTCTTTGCGGCACTTCCCAGGTCTAGCAATCCCTGTGCCGTCGCTCGCCTTGGAACGTTCTCCGTCGCCTATGTCGTTCGAACCGTGGCCCCTCCCAAACGGATCCGGTCCCCCGCCCGCCGGGCGATCGCGTCCCGTTTGAAACTTTTTCAGGTGGCAGACGTGTGGCTGAGGGAGTACGCCGCGTGCCGCCGGTCGGGAAGTCTCAGCCGGCGGGCTGGCACGACGGTTGCTTCCAGCAGAAGGGGGCCGGCCCCGACGTTGAGCCGGTGCCTCGAGGAGGCATCAATGATCGCCCGCTTTCTTTGTTATCTCCGTCATCACCACAACCCCGTCCGACACCCGCTCGGCGGCTTCAAGTGCGCCGACTGTGGCGAGGCGGGAGCAGATCTCGAGCAGATGGGCTTCGTGGACGGCGGTTACGTGATGCCGATTCGTCGTGTCTTCTCGCGCGACCGCGGCGAGTTCACGCGCACGGGATCCTGGGAGCCCAGCGCCAAGGGCTGGTAATCGCGGTCAGCCGCGCAAGCCGCGGTAGAAATCGACGAGCGTCCGGAGGCTGCGCAAAGCGGCGAGCCAGCCGGCCACGCGGTTGGCAGACGGGACGAGGACTTCCTCGACCACGCGTTCCACTTCGACCAGCCTGGCCAGGGCGGTGGTGACGAGGCTGTCGATGCGCCGCGCCTGCTGCTCGGTCAGCTCGGAGGCCGCGGAAAGGCTGCGTGTCGCGCGAGTGATGTCCGCGACCAGCGGATGAAGGTCGCGCACCAGCCGCTGCTGGAAGGCGTCCAATCGGCGGCCCATCGTCATCAGCTCGCGGCCGAGCACGAGCAGGAAGACGGCCTGCGCGAGCGATCCCAGGGCGATGACGCCCAGCAAGACGACAGCAGCGTTGCTCAAGCCGGAGGCAGGCATGGCGGCGGACGAGTGTGTCTCAGCGCCGCTCGGAAATCCAGTGTACTCGCTCCCGGCGGCGCGCCGCCGCTCAGTGCATGCCCTTGGGGCGAATGACGGGCAGCGGCAAACGCTTGGTCTGGAACGGCGTGCCTTCGAGCTCGGTGTCCGCCCACGTCACGCGGATCGTCCGCTTGGAAAGCGGAACGAGGGTCGCCTGGAACAGCCGCCACGCCGCCTGTCGGTAGCCTGCTTTCATGGTCTTCCTGTGCCGTCAGGCCAGCGTCTTCCCGTGCCGTCAGACAAGCATCGATAGCAAGAAGCGAGCCGCGCCGACCATGTGTCAGCAAACCTGACAGAACGGCTCGAGTCGCCTCTCGGAGGCGGCGGGCGATGAAATTTTGGGGTTAAGAGCCGAGGAAAGTTCGTCTGCCGACTTGACACAATCTCGCCCACGGCGCTATAAGTTCCAGAAATAAGTCAGATCAAGCATCCCCATGGAATCAAACGAAGCGGTCGGGCAACGCATCGCGAAGGCGCGCGAGTTCCTTGGGCTCACGCAGGCCGTCGTGGCCGAAAAGCTGGGCCTCGCACGGACGACGCAGGTCGCGATCGAACAGGGCCGGCGGCCGGTGTCGGTGGCCGAGCTCTACAAGTACTCGGAAGTCCTGTCGCGCCCCCTCGATTACTTCCTGGGCCTGGGCGTCTGGGGAAAGGCGGACTTCCGCCCGCACTTCCGGCTCATGGCGGAAAAGCTCGATGCCTCCGTCGTGGGTCCCCCAAGGCGGCCCGGCCGCCCCAAGGGCGCCCCCGAAGCCTCGCCCGAGAAGCTGCTCCTCATGAACTTCGAGTCGCTCTGCCGCAACTACCTCGAGCTCGAGGAGACGAACGGGCTCCCGCGGACGGCGATGCCCGAGCTGCCGGTGCCGCGGCTCTTCTCGGTGCCGGAGGCCGAGCAGCTCGCGGCCACGGTTCGCGCCCACCTCGACATCGGGCCGGACGCGCCGATCCGCGACCTGCGCGTGCGGCTCGAGGACACCTTCGCCATCCGCGTGTACGTGCTGTCCCAGCGCGGCCGCCTCAGCGCGGGCGCGTTCCATCATCCGGCGATCGGCGGCTCCGTGCTCCTCTCGGAACGCTCGATCCCACGCATGCGCTTCACGCTCGCGCGCGCCCTGGGCCACCTCCTCGCCAGCCGCGAGGAAGCGATGGTCGACCTCCAGGAAGCCAAGAAGAAGGCGCCCATCGAGACCTTCTCGAGCGCGTTCGCCGCCGCCCTCCTCATGCCCAGCCGCGGGCTGCGCGAGCGCTTCGGCGCCGTGCACAGCGAGGCCAACGAGGTCAGCGACATCGCGATCCTGTTCCTGGCCCGGACGTTCGGCGTCACCCTCAAGGCCCTGCGCGTGCGGCTGGAGGCCCTCAAGCTCGTCTCCACGGCCACGCTCAAGCGGATCGACGAGGCGATCCGTCAGGCGGGGGCGGGCGCGCGCTCCGAGCCGGCCGCCGTGCAACAGGAGCTGCCGGATCAGCCGCGCTGGGAAATGCTCCCCGAGCGCTACGTCTTCCTCGCCATGCGCGCCTACCGCAAGGAGCTCATCAGCCGCGCCCGGCTCGCGGAGTGCTTGTGCACGACCGAGAACGACACCGCCGTGCGCCTGCTGCGCTACGTCGCCAGCGTCGCGGAGCTCACGCAGGAAGACGAGCCGGAGACCTCGCGCACGACGTGACGTACGGCGGCAAATCGCGTTCTCCCGTGCCCGCCATCACCGCGCTTCCGGCCCTGCGCTGAGCTAATATTGCGCGCGCCCGTCGATTTCGGGCCTTCCCCATTCGAGTTCTTGGATGCGCCGACCTGCTGTCCCACGGCCCCGCCGCCGAGCGCCCGCCGAGGGTGGCGCGCGGCGCCGCGCTCCGAAAGCACGCCCCTTGCGGCTGCGCATGCCGAGCCGGCGTGATGCCGTCGCCCCCACCGTGGACCGCATCCTGGAGGCGGTGGCGCCGGCGGGGCTCGACGAGGACCGCCTGACCGACCTCGCGGTCGCCCTGGCGGAGGCGCTCTCGAACGCCGCCGTGCACGGGCACCGGCTCGATCCCAAGCGCCGCGTGGCCGTCGTGGTGTCGGTGTCCCCGCAATGCGTCGTGGTCGAGGTCTCCGATTCCGGCGGCGGATTCGACGCGGGCGGGATCTCGGATCCCACGTTGCCCGAGCGCCAGCTCGCGCCGAGCGGACGTGGAATCTTCCTGATGCGACGCCTGGTGGACGAGATCTCGTACAACGCGGCGGGCAACACCGTACGTCTCACCGTGAGGCAGCCCCCCAACGGCGGCGGAGGGAGCTGAGACGACGCGAGGTCTCGCCGCGAACCTCGCTCTGAGCCTGACGACCGTCGTCGTCGTGCTGGCCGGCCTCGAGGGCGTGTGCCGCTTGTTCGACCACGAGCCTCCCGCGCGGCCGGTGGCCAGCTACATCACGGTCTGGAACGACGGCGAGTTCTACACCATCAAGTCCGCGGCCACGGGCTGGCCGCCCTGGGAGGACTACAACCGCGACGGCATGCGCGACCGCGAGCACGCCGTGGAGAGGCAGCCGGGCACGCGGCGCGTGATGATGCTGGGCGACAGCGTGACCCTCGGCTACGGCCTGCGTCCCGAGCAGGCCTACCCGCAGGTCCTGCAGGACCTCCTCGATGCGCGCGGGCAGCCGGCCGAGGTCTTCAACGTGGCCTTCAGCGGGTGGTCGACGCGGCAGGAGCGCATTGCCTACGAGCGGATCGGCCGCCGCTACCGCCCCGACGACGTGGTGGTGGCCGTCTGCCTCAACGACATCCCGGAGATCCACAACAACCTCGCGCGCCCGCCGCACCTGCTGCAGGCGCTCCATGCGCGGTCCGCGCTGGTGCGACGACTGGTGGGTGCCCGGCGGCGCGAGATCCACGACGTCGAGGAGCTCTTCACCACGCCGGAGTCCCCCAGCGTGCGCGATGCCTTCGCGCGCTTCTTCGAGGAGCTTCGGCAGCTGCGGGGTGAGGTCGAAGCGGACGGCGGCCGGTTCGCTCTGGCCGTCGTTCCGTTTCGCATGCAGCTCGACACGCCGGGGACGCCCAGCGTGCAGGAGCGGATTGCCGCGTTCTGCGCGGCCCAGGGGATTCCCTTCCTCGATCTGCTCCCCCATCTCCGACCCCTGGGCGAGGGCGCGTTCCTCGACTACGACCACCTGAGCGCGGCGGGCGCGCGGCGCGTCGCGGAGGCGCTCGCCGATTCCGCGCTGCTGGGAGCGGCCGACGATG
>DASTLK010000090.1:0-11779 GCA_035715025.1 Vicinamibacteria bacterium | reverse complement strand
TTCGGCGGCCAGAGCCAGAGCGGCGACAGCCGCGTGGACGCCATTCATCTCGGCACCTGGGTGGCCGGGCCGCTGTCCGATCCCGCCAACATCCCGCGCTCGGGGTCGGCCACCTACACCGGCCATGTCATCGGCACGGTGGCGCTGGGCGCGCCGGGCACGACCTTCAGCGCCTATCTCGCCGCCGGCGGCTTTTCCGCGAACTACAACTTTGCCGAACGCAGCGGCGCCGTGCTGATCTCGAGCTTCGACGGCGCCAACTTCAGCGGCACGGTGACCTCGGCCAATTTCCGGGATTTCGGCGGCGCGCTGACGTCGAGCATCTCCGGCCGCTCCGGCCGCCTCGCCGGCTCCCGTCGCGTCGCCGACCTCGCCCCCGGCCGCCGCCCCGACGCCGGAGCCGCCGCCTCCACCCACACCCGCTCATTCGCAACGGTCGCTCGGACAGGCCTTCGACGTGGACCTTCTCCGCTCCCTGCCCATGAGCAACGGCGTGTGGTCCGTCTTCGAGACCATCGAATCGACCGCGATCCTCGACCGCATCGAGAGCAGCGGCCTCTACGTCGGCGAGGCGGGGCTCATGGGCGTTCGCGGCAGCTCGTGGACCCAGGCCTCCTGGCTCCTGGGCGATCTGGACGTCACGGACCCGGACCGCACGGGAACGCCGCTCTTCTTCGCCGATCCCGAAGCGCTGGCCGCGGTCGAGATCTCGGCCGGACTGGCCCCCGCCGACGTCCATGGAGCCGGCCCCGGCGTCTGGCTGGTGCCGCGACGGCCGGACACCCGGTGGCGGAAGACGGTCCAGGTCAACGACGCGCCGACGGCCCTCCAGCAGTCCTATCGGAGAAGCGGCGCCCCGGCCATCGCGCACCTCGATTCCTTCTCGAGCGCGCACTTTCGCCTGAACGGTCCGCTCCTCGCCGATCGCCTGAGCGCCGTCGTCTCCGGCAACCTCACCCGCGGCGCCCGCCGTGAGCGCTCCGATCCGAGGTCACTCGACGGGCGCGAGGAAGGGGTGCTCGGGCACTTCGTCTACACGCCGACGTCACGAGACGAGGTACGGCTGCTGGGCGGCGTGCAGCGCCTCTCCCACCCCTACGAGGGACGGGCCCGCTTCGGCGGAGGCAACGTGCAGCAGGTCGACAACCTCTTGCAGGTCCAGTCGACCTGGCAGCGCCAAGGCTCGCGGCCGTGGTCGCTCACCACCGGCCTCGTGCGCGGCGTGTTCGACCCGCATCTCACGGAGGCGGCGACGGGAATCGTCGAGCGTTTGTCCGATGGGCCGGTGCAGCAGTTGTTCCCGGCCGCGAGCACGCGCGGGCGCTGGGCGCTGACCGGTTGGTTCGATCCGTTCACGAACGGCAACCACGCCGTGCGCGTCGGGACGTCGCTCTCCCTGACCCGCTCGACGACTCGCCCGGCGGAGGAGATCCGCCTCACCCCCGAGAAGGTGGGCGGCCTTCCCGCCCGCGTCTGGGACTACGGCTGGACCGGGCCCACGTCGTGGCGCGGGACCGAAGTGGCCGCCTATGCCACCGACCAGTTCCGTTTCCACGAGCTCTCGGTCAATGCGGGGCTGCGCTTCGAGTCTTCGCACGCGACCGCCGCCAATTCGGACGGGCGGATCGAGTGGACGGGCGTGACGCCGCGCGTGGTGGGCCGCGTGCGCCCCTTCCCGAAAGATCGTCCGCACCTCACCATGCTCGCGGGCTACGCCGAGTACCTCAGCCGCCTGCCCCTCAACCTGCTGGCCTACGGCGATCCGGGGGCCCCTCATGGCGCCGCCTATCAGTGGCAGGACCAGAACCGCGATGGCCTCTTCCAGCCGGACGAGCGCGGGCTGCTGGTGGCGCGGGTCGGGCCCGGCGGAGCGCGGGCGAGCATCGATCCCGGCCTGAAGCCTCCGCGGTCGAAGGAGGTCTTCGTCGGCTTCGAGACCGATATCCGAAGCTTCCGTGCCCGTTTCCTTGCCTACCACCGCCGCGAGAGCAGTCTCGTCACGTCGGTCAACTACGGGGCACCCACTTCGGCCTACGACGTGACCTACATCCCGGACCCCGGAGACGACATCGCGGGGGGCACCACCCTCCAGATGCTCCCCGTCTACAACCGCCGCATCGACAGCTTCGGCCGGGACCGTTACCTGCTCACGAACGACCCCGAGGGGGGAACCGGGAAAGGTCTCGAGATCTCGATCGACGGGCGGATCGGAAAGCGCGTGCGCGTGCTCATCGGCGCCACCGCCTCCAAGACGAACTCCCCCTCGGCCTACCGAGGCTTCCTGGCCACCGAGAACGACCAGGGCCTCGTGGGCGAGCGCCTCGAGCTCCCGAACGCGGAGACCTTGTCCACCGGACGACTCTTCTTCGAACGGGGATACACGATCAAGATCGCCGGAACCTACGAAGCGCCCCATGACTTCCGGTTCGGAGCGGTGGCGCGCTACCAGGACGGCCAGCATTTCGCGCGCTTCGTGATCCCGCCCGATCTCAACCAGGGTCCGGAGCCGATCAAGGGCATCACCAACGGCGACTCGCGCTTCACCTACGTGCTCACCATCGACGCGCGCCTGGAGAAGGGCTTCACCCTCGGGAGCACGCGCCTGGCCGCCGTGATCGAGGCCTTCAACCTGCGCGGCACCGGGATCGAGGTCGAGGAGGACGTGAAGTGGGGGCCGGACTACCGCCAGACTTCGGCCGTGCAGCCTCCGCGTGCCCTGCGCCTCGGCCTGCGCCTGGACTTCTGATCGCGGTCAGCGCGCGGCGGGCAGCTTGACCGTCCGGCCCGTCTGGGCGGACTCGCGCGCCGCGTCCAGGATCTCGGTGACGATCAGGTTGTTCTCGAGGGAAGAGAGTCCGGAGGGGCGCACCTCGCCGCGCGCCACCGCGGCCAGGTAACGCACCGGGTCGTCCTCGGGCGCGGCCAGGGCCGGCGACGGCACCTCCGCCTCCTCCTTGCCCTCCAGCCGGAAGCGCACCGCCTCGCGGCGCACCGTGATGGCCTGCCCGCGGCTGCCGTACACCTCGAGATCCTTCCGGTCGAAGGGCCAGTTCCAGGAGGCCTGGATGATCCCGACCGACTGCGGCCAGGCCACCACGATCGTGGCCTCGTCGTCGACGCGAGGATACACGGCGGGCTTGAAGGTCTGCGTCACCGCGCTCACCGAGAGGGGCCGCGCGTTGTCCATCAGCCACGTGAACAGGTTCGCGCCGTAGCAGCCGAAGTCGGTGAGCGCGCCGCCGCCGTCGAGGACGGGGTCGGTCAGCCAGCGGAGGAACTCCGGCTGCACGCCGATCTCCTGGGGGCCGCGATGGCCGTCGTGCGCCACCATCTTGCGCACGGGGCCGAGCGTGCCCGCCTTCACGACGTCGAAGACGGCGCGGTTGCTCGCGTACCACGTCGTCTCGTAGTTGACGAGGACCTGGATGCGGCCGCGCGCGGCCGCCTCCGCGATGCGCCGCCCGTGCGCCATCGAGACGGCCAGCGGCTTCTCCATCATGACGTGGACGCCACGCGTGGCGCAGGCCTCGACGACCTGCGGGTGATCGTAGGTGCTGGTGAAGATCGCGACGGCCTGGGGCCGGGCCGCGTCCAGCATGGCCTCGACGGTGCCGTGGAAGATCTCCGGTGCCAGGGCATAGCGATCGCGATAGAGATCGCGGAGCGACGCGTCCGGATCGACGACGCCCACCAGCTGGACGTCCGTTCGCCCTTTGAGGCGATCGAGGAATCCCCGGACGTGGCCGTGGACGAGACCGACGATGGCCAGGCGGACGGGGGCGGGCGCGGGCTCGGCCGCCCACGTGGGCAGAGCCATCAGCAGAAGGGGGAGGCTGGCGGCGAATCGCATGGTGTACTCCAATTGAAACAGCAGCACTGTACCTTCAATGCGGCCTCGGAGCGCCGAGTCGCCTCGCGCGCGAGGCGCCACGACCGCCGCGTACTCGTCGTACGCAAGGGAGCAACGCAGGCAGCAATGCACGGTTCGGACGAGTCTCTGGTTGAAACAGCAGCACAGTACCTTCAGTACTGCATCGGGGCGCCGAGGCGCCGCGCCCGCAAGGCGCGAGGAGCGCCGCGTACTCGTCGTACGCAAGCGACGAGTAACGCCGCGGGCGCGGATGGATCGGCGCCCTCTCAGTATGGTGGAGGCGGTGGGAGTCGAACCCACGTCCGGAAGCACGCCTACGGGAGATCCTACAGGCTTAGCCCGACCTGAAATTTCGCCTTCGCCGTGTAGGTCGGACGAAACCGGCAAAGGCTAGTCCGATTGATCTCACCCGTCGCCCCCGGACCGAGAGCTAAGGGCCAGCCCACCTTGATGACGCCCTTTCCGGCCGCCGTGGGCGGGCCACCGGGAGGACGGGCTGACTAGGGTTTAGTTAGGCAGCCAATGCCAAGTTATCGTTGGCAGTTGTGACTTTCCACCGCATTTAGGAGCCGGTAGCACGCTCCGCCTGCATCGCCCGGGGTCGCTGTTCCCGTCGAAACCGTGACGCCCCCAAACATCATCATTGTAGCATCTCGGCGGCATGCGCCCCCTGTCGCCCACCGCGGCCGTCCTGATCACCGGCGCGTCCTCCGGCATCGGTCGCGCGACCGCCGAGCGGCTCGCGGGCCACGGCTTCCGCGTCTTCGGGGCCAGCCGCCGTGCCCCTTCGTCGGTCCCACCCGGGGTCCGCGACAGATGGATCGTGATGGACGTCCGCGACGAGGCACAGGCCCGGGCGGGCGTATCCGACGTCGTGGCCCAGGCGGGCGGCCTCGACGCCGTCGTCTGCGGCGCGGGCTACGCCGTCTTCGGGAGCGTGGAAGATCTTCCCATCGAGAAGGCGCGCGCCCAGATGGAGACCAACGTCATCGGCACGCTGACCGTCCTCCGGGCCGCCCTTCCCCACCTGCGCCGCGCGCAAGGGCGCGCCGTCGTCGTCGGCTCGCTGGCCGGCCGCGCGCCCATTCCCTTCCAGGCCCACTACTCCGCGACGAAGGCCGCCCTCGACGCCATCACCCTGGCCCTCCGCATCGAGGTCGCGCCCTTCGGCGTCGGCGTCTCCCTCGTCGAGCCCGGTGACATCGCCACCGCGTTCAACGAGAACATGGATTGGGGCGACGGTGGCGCGTCGGCCTACGCGGAGCGCCGGGCCTCCTGCGAGCGCGTGATCCGCGAGTCGCTTCCGAAGGCGCCGAGCCCGGCGATCGTGGCGGAGGTGATCCTCCGCGCGCTCACGGCCCGGCGGCCGCGCGTGCGCTACGCGGTGGGGCCGGATTCGCGGCTCGTTCCCTTGGGCCGGCGCCTGCTGCCCGACTGGCTCTCCCTGGCCCTCATACGGGACCACTTCAAGGTGTGAGCCACTCCCACGCGCGGACAGACGTCCTCGAGCGGACAGATCGCACACGTCGGGCGCCGGGTGCAGACGTCTTTCGCCAGCAGCACGATCTGCGCGTGGAAGTCGTTGTAGAGCCGGGTCTCGGAGGGCAGTGCATCCATGAAGATCCGCTGGAGCACGTCGTAGGGCTCGTCCCCGGCCACTGCCCCCAGGCGGGTGAAGACCCGCCGGGTGTAGGCGTCGATCACGAAGAGGCGCTGGCCCGCCGCGTAGAGCGCGATCGAATCGGCCGTCTCGGGCCCGATGCCCGGCACGGCGAGCAGCTTGCCGCGCAAGACACGGGGCTCCTCCGCCTCCATCGCCTGGACTCGCCCGCCGTACTCGCGTCCGAGAAAATCGAGGAAGGCGCGCAATCGCCGGGCCTTGACGTTGAAGCATCCGGAGCTGCGGATCAGCGGCGCGATCTCCGATGCAGTCATGTCGCGCAGCGCATCGTAGGAGAGGAGGCGGCGTGACCGCAGCACCTCCAGCGCCCTCTCGACGTTCGTCCAGGCCGTGTTCTGGACCAGGATCGCGCCGAGGCAGACCTCGAATGCGCTCTGGGCCGGCCACCAGCCGGCGTGACCGCGATGTTGGACGAGCCTTCCGTACACCTCCCCCAGGTCGATCGGACCCCGCGATGCACGGCGCATGCGAGGATTGTCCGTTCCGGGCGCCCCTCCGCGCAAACCGTTGACACTCCGGAGCGAACTGCCGATAATGCGCTAAATCCTGGACGCGTCTGGATTTCGCGGCACATCCTGAGGGGGAGATGACCTTACAAGAAGACCTCAAGTCCAAGGCGCTCAGCCTCATCAGCCAGCAGATGGCGAACTGGGTCGTCGAGATCCAGCGCCAGATCGGCGACCACCAGGGCAACCTCGTGCGTGCGCTCGACGATCTGCAGGAGCAGGTGGCCCGCTACGACGAGAAGATCAACGAAGGCGACATCGAGATGGCGATGGCCGAAGTGGTGGCGAACATGCCGCCCCCGGAGCCCGCCGCCGCCGCCGGTCCCGGTTTCGATCAGCTCAAGGCGTCCGTGGCCGCCCTGGAGAAGGGCACCAGCCTGTCCGAGGTGCTCACCCACCTGGTGAACGAGGTCTCGCAGTACGTCGACCGTGCCGCCATGTTCATCGTGAAGGGCCCGAGCGCGATCGGGTGGTACGCGCGCGGCCTGGAGCCGGCCGACGTGATCAAGCAGGTCAACGTCCCCCTCAACGCCGATACCGTCCTGCGCAACGTCAACAACTCGCGCCACGCGATGCGCGGCGCACTGGAGCATTCGCCGGGAACCCAGCAGGCCCTGGCCCGCCTCGGCGGCAGCCCGCAGGCCGTGCTGGCCGTGCCCCTCATCCTCCGCGACAAGCTGGCCGCGATCCTCTATTGCGACACCACGCAAGAGGAAGTCCCCGGCGCCGTCGCCGATCTCATCGAGGTCCTCGTCCTCTTCGCGGGCAAGACCATCGACATGCTCTCCCTGGCCCCGAAGACGGCGGCGCCCGCGGCCGCGGCCTCGGCCCCCTCGCGGCCACCCGCCCCTTCCGCGCGGCCGGCGGCGGCGCCCGCCCCCGCGGACGAGGGCGGCTCGACCGTGATGTTCAACGCGCAGCAGATGTCCTCCTTGCGGCCGCAGGGTGCCGCGGCCGCGCGGCCGGCGGCGCCGCATCCTCCGCCCGCCGCCGCCCCTTCCATGTCCCCCGAGGAGACGAAGGCCCACGAGGACGCGAAGCGCTTCGCCCGCCTGGTCGTGAGCGAGATCAAGCTCTACAACGAGGCGAAGGTGAACGAGGGCCGCCGCCACAAGGACATCTATGAGAGGCTGAAGGAAGACATCGAGCGCGGCCGCCAGATGTACGCGGACCGGGTCGCTCCGCACGTGCGCGACAGCACGAACTACTTCTACGACGAGCTCGTGAGGATCCTTGCTGGAGGCGATCAGGGCGCGCTCGGACCGATGTAGCTGCCGCGGCCTCCGTACGGCTTCCTGATGGCGCGTTCCCTCGTCCTGGCCGTCGCGTTCGTGGCGGCCGCCGTCCCTCCTCCTTCTCCGGCCCAGCCCGTGTACCCGGCCGCGCGCGGCTACTGGCTGCAGCCGGTGCCCGGGAACGACCTGGAGGCGGCGGTGCACGCCATCGTCACCGATCCGGCCGTGGCCGGCACGCCCCAGGCCGCGCACGCCCTGCGCGACCTCGCCGAAAAGCATCCGACGGGCGCGACCTCGGGTCTGGCGCGGCTGGCCGCGGGCCTGATCCTGCTCGACCATCAGCAATACGCGGAGGCGGAGCCCCTCCTCCTCGACGGGGAGATCCCCAAGACGCACCTCGAGGACCACGCCTGGAGGGCGCTGGCGGGGCTGTACGAGAAGACCGCCAACTACGCGAAGGCGGCGGAGTACTACGACAAGCTGGCCGCGCGGCCGGATCCCAACCCGCTGCGCTGCACGGCCCTCCTGCGCGGGGGCGAGGTCCACGACGTGGTGGGACAGCGCGACCAGAGCGTCGAGATGATCCAGCGCGCCCTGGCCCTATGCCCCGGACGCGAGCCCCAGGCCCTGCTCCAACTGGGCGCGGTGCAGGAGCAACGCGGACAGCGGCGCGAGGCCGCCGAAGCCTTCGACCGCCTGGACCGCGACTATCCCACCACCGCGCAGGGACGCGAAGCCGTCGCCCGGCTCCACAAGCTGGCCGCGGACCTCCCGCCCGCCACGGCGCAGGAGAAGATCGGACGCGACCTCAAGAAGGCGCTCGTCCTGTTCGAAGCGGGCGAGCATCGCGCCGCGGTCAAGCTGTTCCAGGCCCTCCTGCTCCGCAAGCCGGCCCCCGCGGATGCGGACCTCATCCACGTCCGCCTCGGCCGCGCGCTGCTCGAGATCGGGAGGCGCGACGACCAGGCACGCGTGGCCCTGGCCGCGGTGAAGAAGGGCTCGGCGGTCGAGCCGGAGGCCGCGTACTTTCTCGCCAAGATCCAGTCGCGAAGGGCCAGCAGCCCGGCCGCCTTCGGCGTGGTGGCGACGCGCTTTCCGGGAACGTCCTGGGGGGAGGAGGCGCTGCTCGACGGCGCCGCCTTCTACGCGCGGTCGGGCCGCGACGACGAGGCGCTGCCCTTCTATCGGCGGCTCTACGAGGGCTACCCGCAAGGCAAGTACGCCGACCCCGCGACCCTCCGCGTCGGACTGGGCGAGTACCGGGCCGCCCGCTACGACAAGGCGGCCGAGATCTTCGAGGCCGCGGCCAAGGCGCGCAACTCCAATCTCTGGCGGCCGGCGCTGCTGTACTGGGCGGGGCGCGCCTACCGGGCGATGGGCCAGGAAGACCGCGCCCGCGCCCTGTTCGAACAAGTGCTGGCCCGCTACAAGTTCGCGTACCACGGCATTCGTGCCCGCGAGGCGCTGGGCCGGCCGCCCGCGGGCGCGGCGTCCACTCACCCCGCTCCCCTCGAAGGTCTGCCCGTCTTTCCGGAGCCCTTTCGCTCGCGTGTGCGCAACCTGCTGCTGATCGAGCGACTGGAAGAAGCGATGGACGAGCTCTCGTCCGCGCCCCCGAACCCGACGGTGCAGGCCACGCGCAGCTGGATCTTCTGGCGCCAGGGGCAGCTGCGGCCCGCCATCACGGCCATGAAGCGCGCCTATCCCGAGTACGTGACGGAGGCAGGGGATCAGCTCCCCGACGCGGTCTGGCAGATCCTCTTCCCCATCCGGTTCACGGACCTCCTCTCCACCAGCGCAGGCGCGGCCGGGGTCGACCCGGCGCTGGTCGCGGCCGTGATCCAGCAGGAGTCCACCTTCGACCCGGGCGCGGTGAGCGGCGCGGGGGCGCACGGGCTCATGCAGCTCATGCCGCCCACCGGCCGTGCCCTCGGGCGGGCCGCGGGCATCAAGAGGCTGGCCGTCCCCCAGCTCCACGATCCCGCCATCGGCCTCAAGCTGGGCACGGTCTACCTCCGCGAGATGATCGACCGCTTCGGAGGCAAGATCGAGAGAGCCGTGGCCGCGTACAATGCTGGTCCGCACCGGGTGGCGGTCTGGAACCAGGCGCGGCCCGGGATGAAGGCGGAGGAGTTCGTGGACAGCATTCCGTTCAGCGAGACGCGGCTCTACGTCATGACCGTCCTCGCCGCGCAGGAACAGTACCGCCGGATCTATTCCCTGCCCGCCTCCCCCTCCGCGGCGGGCGCGACGGGGTCGCAGCCATGAAGGGCTTCCGCATCGGGGACTCGCTCAAGATCGACCCCGCGATCCTGCCGCCGAAGGGAAGGTTCATGCGCAGCGACGGACGGGCCCTCGATCAGCTCCGGCCGGTCACCATCACCCCGCGCTATACCAAGCACGCGGAAGGCTCCGCCCTCATCGAGGTGGGCGATACGCGCGTCATCTGCACGGTCAGCGTCGAGGACCGCGTGCCGCCCTTCCTCAAGGGCCAGGGCGAGGGTTGGATCACCGCGGAGTACGGGATGCTGCCGCGCTCGACCTCCACGCGCTCGCAGCGCGAGGTCACGAAGGGCCGCGCTTCCGGCCGCACCCACGAGATCCAGCGCCTGATCGGGCGCTCGCTGCGGGCGGTGGTGGACATGCGCGCCCTCGGGGAGCGCACGCTCTGGGTCGACTGCGACGTCATCCAGGCCGACGGCGGGACGCGCACGGCCTCCATCACCGGCGCCTTCGTGGCCATGGTCGACGCGCTGCGCCACCTGCGCAAGCAGGGCGCGTTCACGGAGCTGCCCCTGCTCGACTTCGTGGCCGCCACGTCCGTCGGCAAGCTCGGCTCCGAGATCCTGCTCGACCTCAACTACGAGGAGGACTCGAAGGCGGACGTCGACATGAACATCGTGAAGACGGGAGCGGGCCGCTTCGTCGAGATCCAGGGCACGGCCGAGGACGGGTCCTTCAGCGAGGACGAGATGAAGGCGCTGATGGCCGCCGCCCACAAGGGCACGCAGGAGCTGATCGCGATGCAGCGCACGGTGCTGGGCGACGTGACGCTCAAGAAACCGAAACCCGAGGCCTAGCCCGTTCCCGTCTCCGTCTCCGTGCCCGTCTCCGTCCGTTCAGCCGATCCCGCCCTACTGAAGCTCGAAGACCACCGACACCGTGAACGCGATCTCTTCGGCCCCCGATTCCACCGGCGCCGCGAAGGACGCCGCCTGGGCCATCTCCGCGTGCCGGTACATCGGCATGGGCACCGGAGGCATGGCCGCTCCGCCCTCGGTGATGGCGAGCGCGCGTCCGATCGAACGCCCGGCGGCGCGGGCGAGCAGGTCCGCCTTGGCCTTCGCCTCCGCGAACGCGGCCTGCAGGCCGGTGTCCCTTCCCCGGGCGGGATCGGACACGCTGAAGCTGACGCCGCTGACCGTGTTCGCGCCCGCCTGCACCGCCGCCTCCAGGAGCCGGCCGACCGTGGCCACGTCGTCGCGGGTCACGGTGACGTTGTTGGACACCTGGTAGCCGACGACGCGCGGCGGCTTTCCCTCCTGCGCCGTCTGCTGCGGGTAGATCGAGAGACCGGTGGTGCGCAGCTCGCGATCGGTCGCTCCCGCCTTGTGCAGGGCGGCCACGATGGCGGTCATGCGCGCGGCGTTCTCCTGGGTGGCGGCGCCGAGGCTCGGCGCGACCGTCTGCACGCCGACGGTGAAGCTGGCGCGGTCGGGAGTCAGGTTCACGCGACCGACGCCGGTCACGCTCACCGTCTGCCAGGCCGCCGCCTCGCGCGGCACTGGGCCCGGGGGCGTCTGCGCGACGAGCACGGCGGCGGCACCGAGGACGGTCGCGACGGCGGCGGCAAGCGTGCGAATGGGCCGAGTCATAGTCACTCCTTGGTGATACCAGTCTGGGCCGGAAGCGATTCCAGGAATCGCCTCAGCCGCGCGAACGCCTTGCCTCGATGGCTGACCCGGTCCTTGTCCTCGGGCCGGCTCTCCCCGAACGTGCGGCCGAAGGGCGGATAGAAGAAGAGCGGGTCGTAGCCGAAGCCGTTCGGGCCCCTCGTCTCCTCCGCGATGAAGCCTTCGACCGTCTCCTGCGCGTCGAACAGGACCTCGCCTCCGCGCACGACCGCGACCGCGCTCGTGAAACGCGCGCCGCGCTTCTCCCGGGGCACCCCGCGCAGCTTCTCGAGGAGCAGCCGGTTGCGGTCGGCGTCCATGGCGTTCTCGCCGCCGAAGCGGCTGGAGTACAGGCCGGGCCCGCCGTCGAGCGCGTCGACGGAGAGGCCCGAGTCGTCGGCCACGGTCAGGAGGCCCGAGCGACCCGCGTAGTAGCGCGCCTTGAGGACGGCGTTCTCGCGGAAGGTCGTCCCCGTCTCTTCCGGGGCCTCGGTGATGCCCAGGTCGCGGGGTCCCACGACGCGGAACGGGAGGCCCGCCACCAGCTTCCGCATCTCCGCCAGCTTGCCCGGGTTCTGGCTGGCGAGGAGGAG
>DASTLK010000089.1:0-6564 GCA_035715025.1 Vicinamibacteria bacterium | reverse complement strand
CCTCGCCGACGTGGCGGTCGCGCAGGCGCCCGCAGCGATCCACGAGATACACCGTCGGCCAGTACTCGTTGCCGAGCGCCTTCCAGTAGGCGGAGTCGTTGTCCAGGAGGTGCGGATAGTCCAGCCCCTGCCGACGCACCTCCGCCTCCACCTTCGGGCGCTCCCTCTCGAACGTCATCTCCGGGGTGTGGACGCCGACGAGGGACAGGCCCCGCGACGCATACCTCTGCCGGACCTCCTTCAGCCAGGGCATGGTGGCCCGGCAGTTGCTGCAGGCGAAGGTCCACACGTCGAGAAGCACGACGCGGCCGCGCAGGCTCTCCCAGGAGGCGGGCGCGCCGATCCAGTCCGCGGCGCGCGCGGATGGGAAGGGCGGGGCGGGCGGCCCCGCCCGCTGCGCGGCGATCAGGGGGGCGGACACGACGGCGACAACGACGGCGGCCAGGACGAGCGGGGGTCGGAGGGGGGACATCGGGACTCCTCGGTTGCGAGCAGCATAGCAATTCTCTCCGATAATGGAGTGAGCATCCGCATGGCCGACCCGCGCCTCCGTCATCCCGCGAGCGTCCCCGGGCCCTGGTTCGTGGACACCACCTGCATCGACTGCGATGCCTGCCGGCAGCTTGCTCCGGCCGTGTTCGCGGAAAGCGACGGCCACGGACAGTCGACGGTGTGGCGACAGCCGGCATCCGCCGAGGACGAGCGCGCGGCGTCGCGTGCCCTCGTCGCGTGTCCGACGGCGTCCATCGGCGCGCAAGGCCGGTCCATCGACGTGTCCGGCCTCTTTCCCCAGGAGATCGCCGACGGCGTGTTCTATTGCGGGTTCAACTCGGAGGACTCCTTCGGCGCGAACGCGTTCTTCGCCGTCCGTCCGGAAGGCAACCTGCTCGTGGACTCGCCGCGCTTCACGACTCCCCTCGTGCGCGAGATCGAGGACCGCGGCGGCCTCACCCACGTCCTGCTCACCCACCGCGACGACGTGGCCGACGCCCAGCGCTTTGCGCGCCACTTCGGGGCCCAGGTGTGGATCCACGAAGCGGACGCGGGGGCGGCTCCGTTCGCCACGCACCTCATCCGCGGCCTCGACCCCGCCCTCGTCCGACCGGACCTCGTCGCCATCCCGCTTCCCGGCCACACGCGCGGCAGCGCCGCCTTCCTGCTCGAGTCGCGGTTCCTCTTCAGCGGCGACTCGCTCTACTGGAGTCGCCGGCGGCAGGACCTGGGCGCCTTCCGTGACGCCTGCTGGTACTCCTGGGAGGCCCAGGCGGACTCGCTGGCGCGCCTGGCCGCGCACCCCTTCGAATGGGTGCTCGCCGGACACGGGGACCGTCACCAGGCGCCCGCGGCCGAGATGGAGCGGCGCCTGCGCGCGCTGGTCGAGCGCATGCGCGAGGCGGGCGGGAACGTCGACTGGTGAGCACGGTCCCGGAGGCGATGACGGCGGTCGAGATCGCGCACCCCGGGGGGCCGGAGGTGCTGCGGCCGGTGTCGCGGCCGACGCCGGCGCCCGCTCCGCGCGAGGTCTTGATCGCGGTGGCGGCGGCCGGCGTCAATCGTCCGGACATCCTCCAGCGTCAAGGCCAGTACGCGCCCCCGCCCGGGGCCTCCGACATTCCGGGACTCGAGGTCGCGGGACGCGTGGTGGGCCGCGGCAAGGACGTCGGGGAATGGAGCGACGGCGACACCGTCTGCGCGCTGGTGGCCGGCGGCGGCTATGCGGAGTACTGCTCGGCGCCCGCCGTGCAGTGCCTGCCCGTGCCCAAAGGCCTCGACCTCGTGCAGGCCGCGGCCCTGCCGGAGGCGGTGTTCACGGTCTGGACGAACGTGTTCGAGAGGGGCCGGCTCTCCGCGGGCGAGACCCTGCTCGTCCATGGCGGGGCGAGCGGGATCGGCACCACCGCCATCCAGATGGCGCGCGCGAGCGGCGTGCGCGTGCTCGCCACCGCGGGCACACCCGACAAGTGCGCGGCCTGCGAGCGGCTGGGCGCGGAGCGCGCGATCGACTACCGGCGAGAGGACTTCGCCGCGGTCGTGCGCGAGATGACGGCGGGGCGCGGGGTGGACGTCATCCTGGACATGGTCGGCGGCGATTACCTGCCGCGCAACGTCGCGTCACTGGCGGCGGACGGCCGGCTGGTCCAGATCGCCTTCCTCAGGGGGTCGCGGGCGGAGATCGACCTCGCGCCCGTCCTGCACCGCCGCCTCACCCTGACCGGCTCCACCCTGCGCGCGCGCTCCATCGAGGAGAAGGGGCGGCTCGCCCGCGCCGTTCACGCAAACGTCTGGCCTCTGATCGAGAAGGGCCAGGTGCGGCCGGTCATCCAGGCCACGTTCCCGCTCGCCGACGCCGCGGAGGCCCATCGCGTCCTGGAAGCGGGTGCGCACGTCGGCAAGATCGTGCTCACGGTCGGCGCCGGGAGCTGACGATCAGGCCTTCGCCTCCGGCGCCGCCGCGCAGGCCTGCACGGCGTGCTCGCCCGTCTTGAACTCGTCGTGGAAAGCGAGCCGGATGCGCTGGTCGCGGCCGATCAGGTAGGTCACGCGCTTGGAGCGACCGATGATGGGCCAGCTCACCTTGTAGCCGTCGCAGATCGTCCCCTCAGGGTCCCCTACGAGCGGGTAGGGCAGGCCGAGAGACTCGCGGAAGCGGTCATTGGTGGCCTGGTCGTCGCGCGAGACGCCGACGACTTCGCATCCTGAGCCCTTCAGGTTCTCGTATTCCCGGCGGAACTCGCCGGCCTCGTGCGTTCAGCCGGGCGTGAAGGCCTTCGGGAAGAAGAAGACGACGACGGCGTGGTCGGCGAGCAGATCGTAGAGCGACCGATCGCCGACCCTGAAGTCCGGCGCGACCTCTTTCCGCTGCAGCATCTCAGGCCTCCGCTACACGGCGCACGGCGCGCTCGAGGAGCACCGCGGCCATTTCCCGACGATATTCCGCGGTCGAGCGCAGGTCGTCGATCGGCCGCACCTCCGCGCGTACCGCGTCCTTCGCCCGCTGCAGGGCGTCCCATCCACCGGCCATGAGGGCCTTCTCCGTCTCGCGGGCGCGCACGACCGTCGGCGCCACCGCGCCCAGGGCCACCCGCACCCAGTCCGGCCGCCCGTCGTGGAAGATGATGGCCAGCGCCACCGACACCTTCGAGATGGCCTGGGCCTGCCGCTGGCCCAGGCGCAGGAAGGCGCCGCGCACGCCGGCGCGCTTGGGCACGCGCACGCCGAGGATCAGCTCGTCGCGCGCGAGCACGCTCTGGCGCGGCCCGGGGAAGAACTCCGTGATGGGGACGTCGCGCCGCCCGGACACCGAGGCCACCTCGACGATCGCATCCGCCACGAAGAGGGGCGGGACGGTGTCGGCGGCGGGCGAGGCGTTGGCCAGGTTGCCGCCGAGGGGGCCGCGATTGCGGATCTGCGGCCCGCCGATGACCGCGCAGGCCGCGGGCAGGGCCGGCGCGGCGGAGGCGACGAGGGGCGAGCGCATCATCTCGGTGTGCGTGGCCGCGGCCCCGATCCAGACCTGGCCGTCCTGCTCCTGGATGCCGCGGATCTCGGGCACGGCCGTGAGGTCGAAGAGGGCGGCCCGGCTCTCCGTGCCGTCCTTGGCCTTGACCAGGATGTCGGTGCCTCCGGCCAGGGGACGCACCTCCTCCGCGCGGGCGGCGAGGATCTCCAGGGCCTCCTCGAGCGAGCGCGGGCGGAAGTAGCGCGGAGCGGCGGGCGCGACCAGGAAGCGGCGCGGCTTGGTCAGGCGCGGGGACGTCGCCGCCTGCGCGACGGCGCTGAAGATCTTGGTGTACCCCGTGCAGCGGCAGAGGTTGCCGGCCAGGCCTTCGCGCACCCGGTCCGCGGTGGCTCCCGGATGCTCGTCCACGATGGCCTTGGCGGCCAGGATCATCCCGGGAATGCAGATGCCGCACTGCACGCCGCCCATCTCGATGAAGGACTCCTGCAACGGGTGCAGCGCGCCGTCGGCGAGCCCTTCGATGGTCTCGACGGAGGCTCCGTCGGCCTGGTAGGCCATCATCAGGCAGGCGTCCACGGCCTGGCCGTCCACGAGTACCGTGCACGCGCCGCACTCCCCCTTGCCGCACCCCTCCTTGGCGCCGGTGAGCCGCAGGTCCTCGCGGAGCACGTCGAGCAGGCGCTGGTCGGTGCGCACCTTGCGCCGGAACGCCTTGCGGTTGACGGAGAGGGCGACGTCGACGAGCTCAGCCATCCTGGCCGCTCCCGGCGCGCAGCGCCGCCCACACCCGCTCGGGCGTGGCCGGGATCCGGAAAAGGCGCACTCCGGCCGCGTGGTGGATGGCGGCGGTCACCGCGGGCGCGACCGCGATGATCGGGGTCTCCCCGAGACCCTTGGCGCCGTAGGGGCCCCACGGGAACTCGTGCTCGACGAGGATGGCCTTGATCTCGGGCGTGTCCAGTGTGGTGGGGATGATGTAGGTCGAGAACTGGTCGTTCAGGATCCGGCCCTCGCGGAGCGCATGCTCCTCGACGAGGGCGTAGCCCAGGCCCTGGAGGACGCCGCCCTCCACCTGTCCCTCGCCCGTGGTCGGGTTGACCACGCGTCCGGCGTCGTGGGCGGACCAGACCTTCACGACGCGCGTCTCCCCCGTCTCCATGTCGACCTCGACCTCGGCCACGTTCGCGGACCACGAGTAGCAGATGTAGGCCTCACCCTGGCCCGTCTCGAGATCGAACGTGGTGGTGGGCGGCACCGCCCAGCCGTGGGCGGCCAGACCGACCTGCCTGGTCACGCAGAGCGAGACGGCGTCGCGCCAGCTGAGGCCGCTGTCCGCGATGATCGGCTCCATGGCCGCGCGGATCTTCGCGGCCGCGTCGCGGATCGCGTTCCCGCTCATCACGGTGGTGCGGCTGGCCACGGTGGGCCCGCTGTCGGGGACGCGCGAGGTGTCGGGATCCATCACCTTCACCATCTCGACCGGGCAGCCCAGCGCCTCCGCCGTGATCTGGCTGAGCACCGTGATCATGCCCTGCCCGATCTCGGTGGTGCCCACGGCCACGGTCACGCTCCCGTCCGCGGCGACCACGACGCTGGCCCCTGCCGGGTTGAGGTGCTTGCCCATGGCCCCGAGCCCGACGCCGTAATAGCAGGCGGCCAGGCCGATGCCGCGGCGCACGAGCCCGCTGTGCCGACGGAAGGACTCGCGCTTCTTCTCCCAATCCGAGGCCTCGGCCACCTTGTCGAGCACCTCGGCGAAGCCGACGCTCGTCGTGAGCTTGTGCCCGGTGATCGTCTCGTCTCCCGCACGCAGGGCGTTGATCCGGCGCAGGGCCAGGGGGTCCATCTCCAGGCGCTCCGCCAGCCGGTCCATCTGGCTCTCGGCGGCGAAGACGACCTGCGGCTCGCCGAATCCGCGGAAGGCGCCGGAGGGAACGGTGTTCGTGCGCACCGCGCGCGCGTCCACCTTCACGTTGGGCACGCGATACGGGCCGCAGGCGTGCACGGTGCCGCGGAAGAGGACGACGGGCGAGAGGGTCGCGTAGGCGCCTCCGTCGAGGAGGTAGTCGACCTCGCAGGCGACCAGTTGTCCGTCCCGGGTCGCACCCGTGCGCATGCGGATGCGGCCCGGATGCCGCTTGGACATGACGGCCATGTCCTCTTCGCGCGTGAAGATGAGGCGCACGGGGCGGCCGGTGGCGCGCGCGAGGAGCGCCGCCTGCGCGCCGGGGGCGGAAGGCGCGTCCTCCTTGCCGCCGAAGCCCCCGCCCGTCACCGCCTGCACGATGCGCGCGTGGCTGAGGTCGCAGCCGAGAGCGGAGGCCACCGCCTTCTGCACGTAGAACGGGCACTGCATCGAGCCGTGCACGACCACGCCCGGACCCTCGGGCCAGGCGACCATCCCGTTGGGCTCGATGTACGCGTGCTCCTGGTAGGGAGTGTGGTAGGTGCCCTCCACCACCACGACATCGGAGCGGCCGAGCGCGACTTCGACCTCGCCGCGCCGGACCTTCCACTGGGCGAGGATCTCGCCGGCGGCAAGGGCCTCCTCCATGTCGAGCCGGGCCGGCCGCTTCTCGTATTCGACGACGATCGCGGCCAGGGCGGCGGCGAGGGCCTCGCGATCCTCCGCCGCCACGAGGGCGACGGCCTCCCCGACATGTCGGACCACGCCGTCGGCAAGGACGGGCCAGTCGTTCTGGATCATCGGGATGAGGTTCTTGCCCGGGATGTCGGCGGCGGTGAGCACGGCGTGCACGCCGGGCAGATTGCGCGCCGCGAACACGTCGAGGCGTGCAATGCGGGCGTGGGCGTGCGGCGAGCGCAGCACGCCGGCCAGGAGCGCTCCCCCCATGGCCACGTCCTCGACGTACAGAGCGCTGCCCTTGACCTTGTCGAGAGCGTCGGGCCGGCGGATGCGCTGGCCGACGATCATCTGCGGCGCTGCGGCCTCATGCGGAGCAGAGCATGAACGAGCCTCCCGGGGGATTCAAGCCCCGCGCCCGCACCTCCCGTCGGGAGACGCACCGCGTTAGACTCGATCCATGAGACCCGCCCTCTTCCTACTGGGTGCCGTGCTGGCGGCGGCGCCGTCGGCCCAGTCC
>DASTLK010000088.1:0-2235 GCA_035715025.1 Vicinamibacteria bacterium | reverse complement strand
TCCGTCATCCAGGGCAGGGTCTGGATGTCCTCTTTCAGCGCACCCTCGAGGGCGGCCACCATCCGGGCCGTGCGCTGCTTGCCTTCCGTACCGAACGTCTTCTCCACGTAACGCTGGCCGAGCGCGTCTCCGAGCTGCTCGTCCGTCAGGTCCACGCAGCGCTTCCAGCGCGGCCGCAGCTCCTTGGCCCCGGTGAGCGTCTTGCCGTAGAAGCTGAAGTTCTCGTTCACGAAGGCCGCGGGCAGCAGGGGGGCCGCGTCGTGGACCGCATGCCAGCGCAGGTAGGCCTTCCAGTCGTCCAGGCTCTTCTGGCTGAGGGCCTCGTTTGCGCCCTTGAAGAAGTCCGGCCAGGTCACGTTGAGCTCGGAGAAGGGCGGCGCGCCGGTGGCCGCGAAGTAGGCGTTCCAGTCGAGGCTGGGGGCCAGCGCGGCCAGCTCCTCCTTCTTCTGCTTGTGGTAGATGTTCGCGGGATCCCGGCGCTTCACGCGCTCGAGCGCGGACCTGGCCAGCGCGGTCTCGATGTCGAGGACGGACTGCGCTTCCCGGGCCGCGAGATCCGGCGCGTCGCCGAGCAGCTCGAGCATCTTCTGCACGTGCGCGGGATACTGCTTGCGGACGCTGGCGAACCTCTCCTCGTCCTTGAGGTAGTAGTCGCGGTCGGGAAGGGCGAGACCACCCTGGTCCACGGCGGCGATGTTCACCTTCGCGTTCTTGAAGTCGGGCTGGGCCCCGAACCGGAAGAGCCCGGCCGTGCCGGTGTTGTGGAGGTGCGCGATCGCGCCCGCCAGCTCCGCCTTCGTCTTGATGGCGGCGATGCGGTCGAGCTGCGGCCGCAGGGCGGCGGCACCCTTCTTCTCGATGCCGGCCTCGTCCATGCAGGTCGAGTAGTAGTCGCCGATTTTCTGGTCGATCGCGTTGTGCTTGGGGTCGGGCTTGGACGCGCTCTCCAGGATGCCTTTCAGCGTCGTCTGGTTGCGCTCGGTCAGCTCGTCGAAGCGGCCGTAGCGGGCGCGGTCCGCGGGCACCGGGTTGTTCTTGAGCCAGCCCCCGCACGCGAACTGGTAGAAGTCGTTGCAGGGCTGGACGGACCGGTCGAGGGCGGCGGGATCGAACCCGGGCACGGCGCGCGGCTTGTTGACGTCGGTCGGGTCGGGCGGCAGGGGGGCCGGTGTCGGCTGCGCCTGCGCGAACGCGGACGGCGCCGCGAGGACCGCCACGAAGAGAACGGCGACGAGGGAATGGCGCATCGATGTCATCTCCAATGTCTCAGGAGGAACTCTGCGAATCCAGGGGAGGCGGCGGCGGGCCGAGGAGCAGTCGGGCGTGGCGCTGGTAGGTCAGGTACGCGAGCGCCCAGTCGAGCATCACGACGATGCGGTTGCGGAACCCGATGAGGAAGAAGATGTGGATCCCCAGCCAGGCCAGCCAGGCGGGGGCGCCCCACAGCCGGAAGCGGCCGATCACGGCCACGGCGGCCTTCCGGCCGATGGTGGCCAGCGAGCCCTTGTCGACGTAGTGGAACGCGGAGTGGGGCTGACCCTCCAGCGCGCGGATGATGTTGAGCGCGGCATGACGGCCCATCTGGTTGGCGGCGGGGGCGACGCCGGGCACGGGCCGGCCGTCCTGCTCGACGAGGGCGAGGTCGCCCGTGACGAACACCTCCTTGTGCCCGGGCACCGTGAGGTCGGTCCCGACCTTGACCCTCCCCGCCCGATCCACGGGCAGGCCCAGGCTGCGGCCGATGGGCGAAGCGGCCACGCCGGCCGCCCACACCAGCGTGCGGGCCGCGATCCTCTCCTCCCCCAGCCATACCCCCGTCGCGTCCACGCCGGTCACCATCTTCATGGTGTACACGACGACGCCGAGCCGCTCGAGTTGCCGCTGCGCCTTTTCCGAGAGGTCGGCCGGATAGGGCGGCAGCACGCGGTCCGTGCCCTCGACCAGGATGATGCGGGCCCGCGCGGGGTCGATGCGCCGGAACTCTCCGCGCAAGGTGTGGCGGGCGATCTCCGCCAGAGTGCCCGCCATCTCCACGCCCGTCGGGCCGGCGCCGATGACGACGAAGGTCAGCCACTCGGCGCGCCGCGCCTCGTCCGTCTCGCGCTCGGCCTCCTCGAACGCCAGCAGCACGCGGCGGCGGATGTCGATCGCGTCGTTCAACGTCTTCAGGCCGGGGGCATGACGGCTCCACTCCTCGTGGCCGAAATAGGAATGGGTGGCGCCCGCGGCCAGGAC
>DASTLK010000087.1:0-3716 GCA_035715025.1 Vicinamibacteria bacterium | reverse complement strand
GTGCGGCTCGTCAATTTCACCGCGCCCGCCACGGAGAGGACGTCGATGGCGCCGGTGAGCCGGTCTTCGAGGAACGTGGATCCCACGGGGACGGTGGGCTGGTTGGTGAGGAAACGGTCGATGTCGCCGCCGAACACGTTGCTGAGCTGGTAGAGCCGCCGCCAGCTGAACTGGACCGTGGCGGGCCGGCGCACGAGCGAGAAGGGCAAGGCGGCGCTCGCGAAATCGACGGACGATCCCGTGAAGTCCAGCGGGTTCCGGAGGGCGAACGCCATGCTCTCGTCGGGGGAGCGCAGACCGCTCAAGCTCAGCCCGCGCTGGGTCACTCCGTAGACGAGCGAGAATTCGGGCTGGCGGAGCTGGGCCAGGCCCGCGGGGTTCCAGGAGGCGGCCGTCCCGTCGTCCGACACCGCGACGAACGCATCCCCCATGCCGGCGGCGCGCGCACCGGAGCCGGCCCGGCTGAGGGACACGCCCTGCGCACGTGCCTCCAGGCCGCCGGCCAGGATCAGGGCCAGCGCGGCGCCGAGGACGGACGAAGGCCTGGGATGCATGGCGTAGTATAGGTGGCGCCCCAGATGGAATCCGCGACCAGATCCTCCAGCCAGCGCAGGGCGGTCGTGGCGGCCATGGTGGCCGCGGGCGCGCTCATCGCCCAGCAGGTCGCGGGACGGGCCACCCGCGACGCGCTCTTCCTGTCCACGTTCCACGTCTCCTCCCTGCCCCTCGTGATGATCGCGGCGGCGGTGCTCTCCGCCCTGGCCGTGCTCGCGTTCTCCGCCGCCCTCTCCCGCCGCCCGCCCGCGCAGGTGGTGCCGGTCACGATCGCGGCGGGCACGGTGCTGCTGCTGGCGGAATGGGGGCTCAGCCTCGCGCAGCCGCGTCTGGCCGCGATCGCCGTCTACCTCCACATGGCCGTCTTCGGGGCCACCGTCGTCTCCGGCTTCTGGTCGCTCATGAACGAGCGCTTCGATCCCCACACCGCGCGCCGCGTGATGGGCGACATCGCGCTCGGCGCCTCGCTCGGCGGCGTCGCGGGCGGAATGCTGGCCTGGGTCACCGCCCGTCTGGTGGCGGTGCCGACCATGCTGGCGATGATGGCGGCCTTCAACGTCGTGTGCCTGCTCGCCCTCTCGCGCCTGGGGCCGGGAGAGGCGCCGGGCCGCGGCACGGGCGAGCGCCGCGCCTCGCGCCGCGAGGCCACCGGCCCCCTCTCGGGCCTGCGGGTGATGAAGGAAGTGCCGTACCTGCGCGACCTCGCCCTCGTGGTCGCGCTGGGCGCGGCCACCGAGACGCTCCTCGACTTCATCCTGAGCTCGCGGGCCGCGGCCACCTTCGCGTCCGGCGCGCCCCTGATGTCGTTCTTCGCGCTGTTCCACACCGGCGTGGGCTGGCTGGCCCTGGCCGTGCAGATGACCCTGGCCCGGCCCGCCCTGCGCCGCCTCGGCCTGGCCGGCACCGTCGCCCTGCGGCCGGCCGCGGTGGCCGTGGGCGCGCTCGCGGGTCTGGCCTCTCCGGGCCTCGGGAGCGTCCTTCTCGCCCGTGGCGCGCACGGCGTGCTGAACAACTCGCTGTTCCGATCGGGCTACGAGCTGCTGTTCACGCCCGTGGCCGAGCGCCGCAAGCGGCCCACCAAGGCCATCGTGGACGTCGGCTTCGACAAGCTCGGTACGGTCGTGGGCGGCCTGGTGATCCTGGGCCTGGCCGCCGGCCTCGGCGGCTCCAGCGTGCGCGCGCTCTTCGCGCTGGCCGCCGTCCTCTGCCTGGCCGCGGTGGCCGTCTCCCGGCGGCTGCACAACGGCTACGTCGCCGCCCTCGAGGACAGCCTGCGCTCCGGCGTGGTGCGCCTGGACCTGGCGGACGTCGTGGACTCGACGACCTCGATGACGCTGAGCCGCACCGGCCTCGTCGGCGATCGCGAGGCCATCCTGCGCGAGATCGCGGCGCGGCGCGGCGAGACACGGCCTTTGGCCACCCCGCCGCCGGACACCGACTCCGTCACGGAGACGGTGGCCGAGTTGCGCTCTCCGGAGCCCGACGTGGTGCGCCGCGGCCTGCACCGCGCGCAGGCCGCGGATTCGGCGCTGGCCGGACACGTCATCCCGCTCCTCGCCCGCAACGACCTCTTCCTGGACGCGCTGCGCGCGCTGCGACGGTCCGCGGCCCAGACCACCGGACAGCTCCTGGACGCGCTCCTCGATCCGGCCCAGGACGTCGCCGTCCGGCGCCGCATCCCGCGCGTCTTGCGCCGCACGACCACCCAGCGGGCCGCGGACGGCCTGCTCCTCGGGCTCGCGGACCCCCATTTCGGCGTGCGCCGCCAGTGCGCGCTCACCCTGGCCCGCATCACCGAGCGCGAGTCCTCGGTCGTGGTCCCCCGCGCCGCCGTGTTCGCGGCGACCTTGCGCGAGCTGGAGGGGGCGCCGGGCTGGGCCGCGGAAGCGGAGCCCGTATCGTCCGAGGAATCCAATCCCGACGGCGTCCCCCAGACACCCGCCGAGCGCGGGCTGGCCCACGTCTTCACCCTGCTCTCGCTGGCCGTCGAGCGCGAGCCGCTCCAGATCGCGTACTGGGCCGTGCTCGGTGCGGATCCCGGCCTGCGCGGCACCGCTCTCGAATACCTCGAGAACGTTCTCCCCGACGACGTGCGCCGCGGCCTCTGGCCCCACATCGGAGCGCGCGCGCGTCCGTCCCGCCCGAGCCGGCCACGGCAGCTCCTCGAGCAGGACCTGCTGCGCTCCGGCGAGACGCTCGGCCTCAACCGCCAGGCCTTGAAGCGGATCGTGCCGCCCCGCTGATCAGGCCGCGCGGTTGAGGAAGTCGCGGAGGTCCAGCACCAGCTCCTCCGCCGCCGCGTAGCGCAGCGCGGGCGCCTTGCTCAAGAGGCGCAGGACGATGCGGTCCAGCTCCGCGGGCACGCCGGGACGCGCGGCCGACGGCGGCGCCGGCACTTCGGTGAGGTGCTTCTGGAGGATCGCGAACGGCGAGTCGGCCAGGAAGGGGCGCGTGCCCGCCAGCGTCTCGTAGAAGATCACGCCGAGGGAGTACAGGTCGCTGCGCGCGTCGGCGCCCTTGGCCTCGATGGTCTCGGGCGCGACGTATTCGGGGCTGCCCAGGAACGCGCCCGTGACCGTCAGCCCGTCGAAGCGCCGCGCGCGCGCGATGCCGTAGTCCATCACCTTCACCGTGCCGTCGGCGAGGGCCATCACGTTCGAGGGCTTGAGGTCGCGGTGCACGACGCCCTTGAGGTGGGCGTAGTCGAGGGCCTCCGCGATCTGCACGATCGTCTGGGTGGCGAGGCGCGGGGTCAGAGCCCCCCCGCGCTGGAGCAGCGCCTGCAGGGTCTCGCCCGGCACCAGCTCCATGGTGAAGAAGGGGACGCCTTCCACCGCGCCGCGCTCCAGGATGCGCACGATGTTCGGGTGGTGAAGGGTGCGGCCGATCTCCGCCTCGCGCAGGAAGCGCTCCAGGAACTCCGGCTCCTCCAGGAACGCGGGCAGCGGCCGCTTGAGCGCGTAGACCTCGCCTCCCCGCGAAGCCCGGTACACCGAAGCCATGCCCCCGCGGCCCAGCGGTTCGATCAGGTGGAAGTCGCCGAAGTATTCGAGGCCGTCCGGGCCACGATGGACACCCGGGCTGCCCATTCCGGTCGGGGTCGGCCGCGGCGGCGTCGGCGCGGAATGGTCGAAGGCGCGGCTCCGTCCCGGCGTCGGGGC
>DASTLK010000086.1:0-10620 GCA_035715025.1 Vicinamibacteria bacterium | reverse complement strand
CCGGCATGAATGCAATCCGTAGCTATGCCCATTGAGATACCTCTTCCTGGCGAGTCCTGATGACCCCAGCCTCTATATAGCGCGACCGGGGGCCCATTCAGACCGACCTCTGGCTTACCCCAGCCGTCTCGCTCTCGCCAGGAACTCCCCGCAATCCGCCGCGGCCAGGGGCCGGCTGAACAGGAATCCCTGCATGCGGTCGCACTGGCGGGTGGAGAGGAACTCGAGCTGCTGCTGGGTCTCCACTCCTTCCGCCACCACGCGCAGCTTCAGGGTGTGGGCCAGGGCGATGATGGCGGTGGCGATGGCGGCGTCGTCGGGGTCGCTCGTGATGTCGCGCACGAACGACTGGTCGATCTTGAGGGTGTCGATGGGCAGGCGCTTCAGGTAGCTCAGCGACGAGTAGCCGATCCCGAAGTCGTCGATGGAGATGCGCACCCCGAGCGCCTTGAGCTCGCGCAGGGTGTGGATGGTCGCCTCCGCGTTGGCCATGGCGTGGCTCTCCGTGATCTCCAGGTCGAGCGAGCGCGCGCTGAGCCCGGTCTCGCGCAGCGCGCGCTTGACGTGCTCGACCACCTCCGTCTGGGAGAACTGGCGCGCGGAGAGGTTCACGGCGACGGACAGGTGCGGGTGGCCCTCCTCCTGCCACTTCTTGACCTGGGCGCAGGCCGTGCGCAGCGTCCACACGCCGATGGGCAGGATGAGCGAGGTGATCTCCGCGAGGTGCATGAACTCGCCCGGGTAGACGAGGCCGCTCTCCGGATGCTCCCAGCGCAGCAGGGCCTCCACGCCGTGCACGCGCCCCGTCGAAAGGTCGAGGAGGGGCTGGTAGTGGAGGAGCAGCTCGCCGTGGGCGAGCGCCTTGCGCAGGCTGCTCTCGAGCTGGAGCCGCTCCACCGCCCGCTCGTTCATGGTCTGGGTGTAGAGCTGGAAGTTGTCGCGCCCCTGCTCCTTGGCGCGGTACATCGCGATGTCGGCGTTCTTGACCAGGGTCTCCGCGTCCAGCCCGTCTTCCGGGTAGAGCGAGAGGCCGATGGACGCGGTCACGAAGAGGTCGCGGCCCTCCAGGCGGAAGGGAAGCCGCAGCGAGTCGAGGATCTTCTCCGCGACGCGGGCGATGTCGTCCGCGCGCGCGATGCCCGGCAGGAGCAGGATGAACTCGTCGCCGCCGAGGCGGGCCACGGTGTCCCCCTCGCGCACGCCCGCTTCCAGGCGCTCCGCCACCGCCTGCAGCAGCCGGTCCCCGAGGCTGTGGCCGAGCGAGTCGTTGATGACCTTGAAGCGATCGAGGTCCAGGAAGAGGATGCCCAGCCGCTGCTGCAGGCGATGGGCCTGGGCGACGGCGACGTTGAGGCGGTCGTTGAAGAGGAGCCGGTTGGGCAGGCCGGTGAGGACGTCGTGGTAGGCGAGGCTCTTGATCTGCTCTTCCGCGCGCTTGCGCTCCGTGACGTCGAAGGCGATGCCGAGCACGGCGGGCCGGCCCCCGAACTCGACGGAGCTGGCGGAGGAGTCCAGCCAGCGCTCCTCGCCGTCCCGGCGCTCGATCTTGAACTCGTAGCGCGCGGCGACGGACTCGCCGCGCTGGCGCGCGAGGCCGCGCTCGCGGACGGCCTCACGGAAGTCCTGGTGCACGAGCCGCCAGAAGCTCAGGTCGCGCAGCTCGTCGCGGTTGAAGCCGGTGATGGAGGCGGCGGCCGGGTTGGCGTAGCGGAAGCCGTCGTCCTGATAGATGAAGATGGCGCAGGGAGCGGTCTCGGCCAGGGTGCGGAACCGGGCCTCGCTCTCGCGCAGGGCGTCCGCGGCACGGCGCCGGTCCAGGGCGGCCGCCACGTGCTGGGCCACGAAGGTGAGGATGTCGCGATCCTCTTCCGTGTAGCGCGCCTTCTCGGAATAGCTCTGGACGACGATCACCCCGAAGGCGCGGTCCCCGCGCATCAGGGGCACCCCGAGCCAGTCGACGGAGGGCGCGCCCACCACCTCCACCTCGCCCGTGGCCACCAGGCGCTCGAACACGGCGGGGGAGGCCAGCAGGGGCGCCCCCGTGCGCATCACGTACTCGCTGAGGGTCTTGCCCGCCTTGATCGCGGGCGGCTCCGGATCCACCTCGTCCACGAAGTACTGGAAGCTCAGACCGCTCGTGGCCTCGTCCTGGAGGGCCAGGTAGAAGTTTCGCGCGTTCATCAGGTCGCCCACGATCTGGTGGACGCTCGCGTAGAAGCCGGGCATGTCCTCGACGGACGCGCTGATCTCGGCGATGCGGTACAGCGCGCGTTGCAGCTTCTCGGCGCGCTTGCGCGCGGAGATGTCCCGCATGACGACCTGCACCGCCGGCTTGTTTTCGTAGGTGAAGGGCATGGCCTGCCCTTCGACCTCGACGGGGGTGCCGTCCAGGCGCAGCATCTTCTCCTCGATGAACGGCACCGCCTCCCCGCGCTTGAGGATCTCCAGGCGACGACGGACGGCCGCGTGGTCGTCGGGATGGACCAGCTCCAGCACCGGCCGTCCGATCAGCTCTTCGGGCCGGGACGCCCTCATGGTGCGGAGGGCGGAGGGATTCGCGAACACGACCTTGCCTTCGCTGTGGATCGCGATGCCGTCCGGGGACATCTCCACGAGGCGGCGGTATCGTTCCTCGCTCTCGCGCAGCGCCTCCTCCGCCCGCTTGCGCTCGGTGATGTCCTGGGCCTCGACGAGGGCGGCGCGGCGGCCCGCGAACTCGAGGACGTGCGAGACCATGTGCACGTCGATGATGGTGCCGTCCTTGCGCCGATGCCGGGACTCTCCGGAGTGCTCGGTCGCCTCGATCGGGCCGAGGTCGGTGATGCGCATGCCCAGCAGCTCGTCGCGTGAGTAGCCGTAGTGCTCGACCGCCGACTCGTTCACCTCCAGGAAGCGGAGGTCGCGCAGGTCGTAGACCCACATCGGCATGGGATGGTTCGCGAAGAGCAGCCGGAAGCTGGCCTCGGACTCCCGCAAGGCCGCTTCCGCGCGCCGCCGCCCGGTCACGTCGCGGAAGCTCCACACCCGGCCCACCGGCTTGCCGTCCAGCATCTGCGGGATCGAGTAGCGCTCGAAGACCCGTGCGTCGTTGAACTCCAGTATGTCGAAGCTCTCCAGGTCCGGTTGCGCGTAGACCTGCTGGACCTTGCGTCGGAACTGGTCGGGATCCCGGAGCTCGCCGACGGAGAACGCGAAGGCCTTCTCCTCGTCGCCCGTTTCCAGCACCTCGCGCGGGATCCGCCACATCTGCGCGAAGCGCTGGTTGTAGGAGACGATACGGCCCTGGCGGTCGATGGCAAGGATGCCGTCCGTGGTGGAGTCCAGCGTCGACTGCAGGAGCGAGATCGTCCGGTGCAGCTCGGCCTGCGCGCGCTCCGAGTCCGTGACGTCGTGGACGATCGAGTAGAGGAGGCGCCGCCCGTCCACCTCGATGGGCCCGGAGTGCACCTCCACGTCGCGGATGTCGCCCGTGGCCAGGCGATGGCGGAAGCGGAAGGTGTTCTTGCGCTCGCCGGTGGCCTGGCCCATGGCCGCGTGGACCTCCGACACGGGCAGGCTGTTGATGTCCGTGATCTTGCGCTGGATCAGCTCGTCGCGCGCGTACCCGTAGAACGCGCAGGCGGCGGGATTGGCCTCCACGATCCGTCCCGTGTCCGGCTCGATGAGGAGCTGGACGGCCACGTTCTTCTCGAAGATCTGGCGATGGATGTCCTGGCCGCGGGCCGCGCCGTTCACGGTTTCGTACACGATCGAGTCCCCCGCCAGAACCTGGGAGGCCGCCCAGTGTACTTCGATTTGCCCCCCGGGGCATTTGGGGGGCCGTGTCCGCGGGTCCACGCGGCGTGTCCGCGCGTCCGCGTCCCGCCCCCGCCGCGGGCCCTGGGACGGGGCATTCCGCGCGGCACCCTTCTTGCTCAGGTGCGCTGGCGGCGCGATAGACTTCCGCTCCTTGTCCGAGGTGACCCCCCACATGAAGAGTCCTGCGACCGTGCTCCTGGCGATGGTGTGCGCGCTGGCCCCGATCGCGGCGCGCGCGCAGTCGGGACCGCCGCCCTCCGTCGCGCAGGCCGCTCCTCGAGGAGAGGTGGCCTCGCTGGCCGAGGCGGCGGAAGTCCGCGTCGAGTTCTCCGAACCCATGGTGGCGCTCGGGCGCATCCCGGCCGCGGTCACCGCGCCGTTCTTCCACATCGCGCCCGCATTGCCCGGGTCCTTCCGCTGGTCCGGCACGCGGACCCTCATCTTCACCGCCGCCGACCCCGCTCACCTCCCGTATGCCACGCGCTACGACGTCACCATCGATGCGACGGCGACATCGGTGAGTGGAGCGACCCTGGGCCGTCCCTACACGTTCTCCTTCACCACGCCGACGCTGCGCCTCCTCCAGACCACGTGGTCACGCCGTGAGGGGCGCTACGACCGTCCGGTGGTGCTGCTGCTCCGCTTCAATCAGCCCGTCTCGCACGCCACCATGGATCCGCATCTGGCCGTGGCGTTCCAGTCCCATGCGTTCAAGGCGCCGATGCCTCCCGGCGACGCTCGTGCTCCCGCCGATCCCATCGCGCTCCAGGCTTTCGAGGCCAAGCTCGCGCAAGCCCGGGCGAGCGCGGGCCGGTCGGCGCCGGTGGTCGTCCGTCCGACGGAGGACTGGGACAAGAAGGCGCATCCTCCCGCGAATGACCTCCTGGCCTTCGAGACCGTCGAGGCGCCCCCACCCGAAGCGTGGCTGCACGTGGCGCTCGACGCCTCCGCGCGCGGCGTGCATGGGGACGCGACTCCGGGCAAGGTGCAGGACGCCACCGTCCAGCTCGAGCCCGCGCTCTTCGTCGAGGGCTTCCGCTGCCGTCGCACGTGCGACCCCGACGACTACAACCCTCTCGTGCTGCGCGGCCGCGTGGCCGTGCGTGCCCTCCGGCGATCGGTGAAGGCGGTGGACGTGACCGAGACCGCCCATCCGGCGCCGGTCGTCCCCGCAGCCCGCCGGGCGCCGGGGGAGGAGGACGAGCCGGAGGGCGAGGACCCGTACGACCGCGCCTCGAACGTGACGCTCCCAGACGTCGGGTTCACCTCCCGGCCGGCGCGCACGTACGCGGTCACGGTGGATGCCGCCACCACGGCCACCGACGGGCAGATGCTGGGCTACACGTGGACGGGCAGCCTCGAGAACTGGCACCAGCGCGCCTTCACCAGCTTCGGTGCGGGCCACGGCGTCTGGGAGAAGTCCGGGGGGCCGCAGCTGCCGTTCTACGCGCGCAACCTGACGAACGTTTCCCAGTGGCTCGCGCCTCTCGCCGCCTCTGACCTGATGCCCGCGGTGCGCGCGCTCCAGGAGAAGTCGTTCGTGCTGAGCCCGCCCGGCGAGCCCGTGGTCCGCGGCCTCACCCCGAAAGCGGACACCATCCAGTCCTTCGGCCTCGACCTGCGACCCGTGCTCCCGGACTCGGGCACCGGGCTCGTGTGGGCGGCGCTGAAGGACGGGCAAGCGCTGCCCCGCACGCCGCATCCCCAGGACCCCAAGGCGCGCTCGTCCGTGGTCCAGGTCACGAACCTGGGGCTGACCGTGAAGGACAGCCCGCTCAGCACGGTCGTGATGGTCACGCGGCTCGACGACGCCACGCCCGTGGAGGGTGCGCGCGTCTCGATCCGCACGACGGACAACGCGGTCTTCTGGAGCGGCTTCACGGACAAGGAGGGCCTCGCGGTGGCGCCGCGCACCGCCCTGCGCGACCCCGAACGCATCTGGGAGCTGCGGTTCCTGGTCACGGCCGAGAAGGACGGCGACGTCGCCTACGTGGGGAGCGACTGGACCGAAGGCCTCGAGCCGTGGAACTTCGGGATCTCGTACCGCCTCGAAGAGGCGCAGCCGCAGCTCCGCGGATCCGTGTTCAGCGACCGCGGGGTCTACCGCCTGGGCGAGGAGGTGCACCTCAAGGCCATCCTGCGCAGCGATACCGCGGAGGGTATGCGCCTGGTCGACCTGGGGACGGCGGTCGAGATCGTCGTCCTCGACAGCCAGAACGAGGTGCGGGACAAGCGGGCGCTGCCGCTCTCGCAGTGGAGCAGCGCGGACTGGACGTACCGCCTCCCGGAGGAGGCGCCGCTGGGCACGTACGAAGTGCGGGCGACGGTCGCCGGGCAGAATGCCTCCGTCGCCGGGTCCTTCCTCGTGGCCGCTTACCGGCGCCCGGACTTCCGCGTCGACGCCAATCTGGCCGGCGAGAGCTCGCTGGCCGGAACCTCGCTCAAGGGCGTCGTCACCGGGCGCTACCTCTTCGGCGCCCCCATGGCCGCCCGCGATGTCCGCTGGACCTACACGCGCTCGCCTCTGGCCACCGTGCCCGCCGTGGTGACGGAGGCGTTCCCTCCGGACCACTACGTCTTCCTCGACGAGGAGCGCGAGGACCGCGGCGATCGCTCACCGGAGACGCTCCTCGCGCGCGAGGGCAAGCTCGACGCGCAGGGACAGATCGAGGTCGACCTGGACACGGACCTGAAGGCCGGCCGGCCGTACCAGTACACCCTGGAGGGCGAGGTGACCGACGTCTCGCGGCAGACCATCGCGGGACGCGCCTCGTTCCGCGTGGACCCCGCGCCCTGGTACGTCGGCCTGCGCCGCCCCGCCTACTTCGCGGACGCCAAGACGGGCGTGGACACGGACGTCGTGGCCGTGGACCTCGCGGGCCAGCCCGCGGCCGGCGTCAAAGTCACCGTCGTGCTGACGCAGGTGCAGTGGCATTCCGTGCGCCGCGCGGAGGGCCAGGGGTTCTACACGTGGGAGACGGAGCGCAAGGAGACCGAAGCCGGTCGCTGGGAGGCCACCACCGCGGCCACGCCCGCGCCGTTGCACGTGCCCGTCGAGAGCGGAGGCTACTTCGTCCTCCGTGCCACCGCGCAGGATGCCGAAGGCCGCTCGACGACCAGCGCGACCTCCTTCTACGTCCTCGGCTCCGGCTACACGGCCTGGGAGCGCTACGACCACAACCGCATCGACCTCGTGCCGGAGAGGAAGCAGTACCGCCCGGGCGAGACGGCGCGGCTCATGATCAAGTCGCCCTGGGAGGGCGCGCTCGCCCTGCTCACCACCGAGCGCGAAGGCGTGCGGACTCATCGGACGCTGCGGCTCGCCTCCACCCAGGAGACGGTCACCGTCCCCATCACGGAGCAGGACATTCCCAACGTCTTCGTCTCCGTCGTGCTGCTGAAGGGCCGCAGCGGCGCCTACACCGCGGACGACAAGGGCGACCCGGGAAAGCCCGCCTTCCGCGTGGGCTACGCGGAGCTGAAGGTCGAGAACGCGGCCAAGCGGCTCGACGTGACGGTGGAGGCGGACCGCGAGGAGTACCGGCCGGCGGCGAAAGCGCGCATCGAGGTCGGAGTGAAGGACGGCCAGGGGCGCGGCGCGCCCGCGGAAGTCACCCTGTGGGCGGTGGACTACGGCGTGCTGTCGCTGACCGCCTACAAGACGCCGGACGTCCTCGGTTCGGTATGGGTGGACAAGGCGCTCCAGGTCCTGACCGAGGACTCGCGGCAGAACATCATCAGCCGCCGCGTCCTCGTCTCCAAGGGCGGCGACGAGGGCGGGGGCGGGGGAGAGGACGCGGGACCGGGCACCCCCGTGCGCAAGGACTTCCGCGTGCTCGCCTTCTGGCTGGGCTCGCTCGTCACCGACGCCTCGGGCCGCGGCACCACCGAAGTCACGCTCCCCGAGAGCCTGACCACCTATCGCATCATGGCCGTGGCCGCGGACAAGTCCTCACGGTTCGGGCGCAGCGAGCGCGAGGTCCGCATCAGCAAGCCCGTGCTGCTGCGCGCGGCCTTCCCGCGCTTCCTCGCCCTCGGGGACACCGCCCGCTTCGGCGCGGTGCTGCACAACCAGCTCAAGGACAAGGGCACGGCGATCGTGACCATGCGCAGCCTCGATCCCTCCGTGCTCGAGGTGGTGGGGGACGCGAAGAAGACGGTGCCCATGGCCGGTGGCGGCGCCAGCGAGGTGCCCTTCGACTTCCGCGCCCGAGCCGTCGGCCGCGCCCGTCTGCAGATGACCGCCAAGCTGCTCGGCGAGACCGACGCGTTCGAGGAGACGGTGCCGGTCGAGGTGCTGGTCTCGCCCGAGGTCGTGGCCGCCTATGGCCAGACGCGCGACCAGGCGCACGAGATGCTCGAGCTGCCGGCGGGCGTCGTGGCCGCCTTCGGCGGCCTGCACGTGGACACCGCGTCCACCGCGCTCGTGGGCCTCGGCGAAGGCGCGCGCTACCTCGTCGAGTATCCGTACGGCTGCGCCGAGCAGCGCTCGTCGACGGCGCTGGCCCTCGCCCTGGCCGCGGACCTCGGGGACGCCTTCCGCCTGCCTGGAATCGATCCGGCCAAGCTCGAGGACGTCGCGGGAGCGACCTTCAAGGAGCTGGAGGGCTTCCAGTGCGCGGATGGAGGGTTCGCGTTCTGGAAGGGCGAGTGCAGCACGGCGTCTCCCTACCTGACGAGCTACGTCACTCACGTGCTGCAGCGGGGGCAAGCGCTCGGACATCCCGTGACGCCCGCCGTGCTGGCCCGGGCCTACGCGTACCTGGAGGCGAAGCTGGCCGGCGATCGACCGGTCAACGAGAGCTGGTGGCCCGCCTACACCGCCTGGCAGGCGTTTGCGGTGAAGGTCCTGGCCGAGGGTGGACGGCCCCAGGACAGCCATCTCACGCGTCTGTTCGGCTTCGCCGACCGCATGCCCGTCTTCGCGCTCGGCTATCTGCTCGATGCGCTCACCGCGAGCGGCGACGCCGGCCCGCGCGGGGACGAGCTGCAGCGCCGGATCCGCAACGCGGTGGCCAGCGAGGGCGGTTCCGCCCACGTGGAGGAGCTGTCCGATCCGTACCTGCTCTGGTTCTGGAACTCGAACGTGCGCTCGACGGCCGTCGTGCTGAGCAGCCTCGTCCGGCGCGCGCCCGCCGACCCGCTCGTGCCGGGGCTGGTGCGCTGGCTGCTCGCCGCGCGCAAGCAGGGCCGCTGGAGCAACACCCAGGAGAACGGCGTGGCCCTGGAGGCTCTCGTCGACTACTACAAGCGAGCGGAGGCGGAGCCGCCGGACTTCCGGGCCCACGTGAGCCTGGGCCGCGACGCGCTGGCCACGCAGGAATTCCACGGGCGGACGACGACGGCGCAGGCCCTGGACGTGCCCATGCGGACGCTGGCCGGCAAGGGCGCGCCGGGGCAACGGCTGGATCTGTCCCTGCGTCGTGACGGGACCGCGGGCACGCTCTTCTACACCGCGCGCCTGAAGTACGCGGCGGATGCCTTGATGCAGGACGGGCTCGATCAAGGATTCCGGATCGAGCGCGCGTACGCGCCGGCCACGCCGACGGGCGAGGCCAGTGCCGATGTGTCCGCCTCCGCCGCCCCCGCTTCGTTCAAGGCGGGCGACCTCATCCGCGTCACCCTCACCCTGCGCCTGACCAAGGAACGGCGATACGTCGCGGTCACCGACCCCCTGCCCGCGGGCTTCGAGCCCGTCGAGTCGTGGTTCGCGACCACCGCCTCCGACCTCGCGCGCGCCCAGGACGAGCAGCCGACCTCGGGAGACGAGTGGGCGCTGTGGCGGCGCGGCGGCTTCGATCGCGTCGAGCGGCACGACGACCGCGTCCTGCTCTTCGCCACCCGCCTCTCCGAGGGCGAGCACACCTTCACCTACGTGGCGCGCGCGACCACCTCGGGCACCTTCCGGACCGCGCCCACCCACGTCGAGGAGATGTACGAGCCGGAAGTCTTCGGCCGTACCGGCTCCGCCGTCGTCACGGTGCACCCATGAGGCGGCTCCGCCGCCGGACGGTCGGGATCGTCCTCGCGGGGGCGGCGGTCGCGCTGACGGGCTGGGCGCGATACGGCGCGCTTCCGGAGGGCCTCCTCGATCTGGAGGCACAGACCTCGATCGAAGTCGTCGCGCGGGACGGCGAGCCCCTGCGCGAGTCCCTCTCCGCCGAAGGCCAACGCAGCCGGCGCATCGACCCCGACCGTCTCCCGGACGCGCTCCTGCGCGCCACCCTTGCCGCCGAGGACGCGCGCTTCTTCCATCATCCGGGGATCGATCCGCTCGCGGTCGCGCGCGCCCTCTGGCACGACCTCCGCGCGGGACGAATGATCGAGGGTGGATCGACGCTCACGCAGCAGACGGTCAAGGTGCTGACCCACCGGGATCGCTCGGCGGCGGGGAAGCTGCGCGAAGCCGTGCTCTCGCTGCGCGTCGAGCACCGCCTCTCGAAGCGCGAGATCGTGGCCCTCTACCTGACCGTCGCACCCTATGGGAACCAGCTCCAGGGCGCGGAGGCGGCCAGCCGCGCCTACTTCGACACTTCCGCGGAGAACCTCACGCCGGCCCAGGCCGCCCTGCTGGCCGGGCTGCCGCAGCGGCCGACGGCGCTCGATCCCTATCGGCACCTCGATGCCGCGCGAAGGAGACAGAAGTGGGTGCTGGAGCGGATGCGGACCCTGGGCCTCCTCTCCGCCGAGGACTACGAGACGGCCTGGCACGAGCGGCTGCGCATCGTGCGCACGGAGCACGCCTTCCTCGCGCCCCACTTCGTGGAGCAGGTGCTGGCCAGGGTGCCGGGGCCGCCTCCGCGGCGGATCGTGACGACGCTA
>DASTLK010000085.1:0-2548 GCA_035715025.1 Vicinamibacteria bacterium | reverse complement strand
ATCTCCAGGTTCTCGATCACGATCCATTGCGGCATGACCGAGGTCCCGTCGGCGAAGGGCACCACGGAGGCGCCGATCTTGATGACCCCGCGCACGCGACTCGGGTAGTTGAGCTGGGCGCGGGTGGTGGCGCCGTTGCCGTCCAGGATCGGACGCTCGCCGTTGGGGCCGAGCACGCCTCTCACCGTCACCGGCGCGCTGGGGGTGCCGACGGCGGCGAGCACGAACTTCTCCTTGTACGGCGTGGCCCGGTAGTAGATGAGCACCGTGTCGCCGGCGGTCAGCGACTCGAGCGGCACGTCGCCCACGTTCGCGTAGGTCTTGCCCGGGCCGACCTCGAACGTCGTCGCGGCGGCCCGGCCCGGGAGCGCGGCCAGCATCGCCGCCGTCAGCGCGCCCGCCCATTGGAGCCTCTTGCCCATTGGGACGCTCTCCTTTCTGGGACCGCCGCCGGGAGGGACGACGGCCCGAAGCGTCAGGAAACGACTGGAAACGTAATTAAACGAAGGTATTTGCGACTTATAAACGGCATTGTTATGGTCTGTCAACAACAAAGTCAGGGAATCGTAAGCGGCATCACAGGAGACATATGGGCATAGATTTCGCCGCCCTGCGGCATGAGGTCCATCGCGTCAACATGGCGCTGCCCAAGGCCGCCATCGTCACCATGCACAGCGGCAATGCCAGCGGCATCGACCGCGAGCGCGGCCTCGTCCTCATCAAGCCCAGCGGCGTCGACTACGACGCGCTGACGCCGGCCGACCTGTGCGTCGTCGACCTCGCGGGCCGGCCGGTCCCGGCCGAGCAGGTGCCGGATGGCGTGAGCAGCCGGCTCCGTCCGAGCGTGGACACCGTCCATCACGTGGCCCTTTACGCCCGCGACGCGAGCCTCGGCGGCATCGTCCACACGCATTCCAGCTACGCCACGGCCTGGGCGGCGTTGGGCCTCTCCATTCCCTGCGTGCTGACCGCCATGGCGGACGAGTTCGGGGGGGAGGTCCCCTGCGCGCCCTACGCCGACAACGAGGACGACCACATCGCGGAAGGCATCCTGCGCCACCGCAACCGCGGCCCCGCGATCCTGCTCGCGCAGCACGGCGTCTTCACCTTCGACACCACGCCCGCGCGCGCGCTCAAGGCGGCGGTGATGGTGGAGGACGTCGCGCGCACGGTCTGGCTGGCCCGGCAGCTCGGCGCGCCGCAGCCGCTCCCTCCCGACGAGATCCGGAAATGGTGGGACCGGTATCACTCCGCCTACGGGCAGGGCTAGCGAGAGAGCGGTCAGGCGCACCATTCGAGAGCGGCGGCGAGATAGACCTCGGCCGTGCGCAGCAGCGAGCCGGTCTCCACGTACTCGTTCGCATTGTGGCTGCCCGCGCCGCAGGGGCCGAAGAGGAGAGTCGGCATGCCGAACTCGCGTTGGGCGAGGAAGGCGTCGCAGGGCCACTCGGAGGCGGAGAGGCGGGTCTTGTCGCCGAGCACGGCCCGGGCCGCCCCGAGCAGGCAGCCCGTCCAGGGATGGTCGGCGGCCAGCTCGTGCCCGAGCAGCGGCGGATCCACCAGGGGCTCGACGGAAACGGGATGGGCGCGGAAGAACGGGTCCTGCGCGCAGAACGCGTGCAGCGATTCCTCGATCTGCGCCACCACCGCCGGAACGTCCTCGTGGGGCAGGAACTGGAAGTAGACGCGGATGCGCGCGAGCAGGGGGACGCTCCACGGCACGTCGCGATCGAACCGGTTCGACTCCACGGCGAGGACCTGCACCGGCGCCGGATCCGGGAAATCGCGATAGGTCGTCCCGCGATCGACCCCGCGGCGCCGAGTCACCCAGCCGTCGACCCAGCCCAGCAGGCGCCCGGCGGGGATGGCGGGGCTGACCACCTCGTCCTTGGAGAAGTAGGCCATCGGATCGCCGGCGCGGCACACGACATCGAAGAAGTGCCCGCCGCGCGTGGCGCGCACGACCTCGTAGTTCGTGCCCTCCGCGATGGCGCAGGCCTCCGCGTTGTCGCCGCGCAGCCGCCCGGCCAGCGTGCCCCCGCCGCCCGCGAACTCCTCGTCGACGACGGACTCGCAGAGGAGATCGCCGCCCAGGCGTGTGCCGGCCCGCGCCAGCGCCATCGCCGCCGCGAACTGCGCGGCCAGCCCGCCCTTCATGTCCCAGCTCCCGCGGCCATGGAGACGGCCGGCGCGGACGGTGCCCGACCAGGGGCTCTGCTTCCAGGGATCGCGGCCGACGGGCACCGTGTCCATGTGGCCGCTCAGGAGCAGGCTGCGGCCGCCGCCGCGGCCGCTCCGGCGCGCGATCAAGTTGTGGCGGCCCGCATAGTGGCGGTCGCGCCGCACGTAGGCGTGCCGCGAGCGCTCGAGGAAGGCGGTGTCGTACATCTCGACGTCGAGGGCGTACCTCTTGAGATGGGCGCGCAGCACCTTCTGGGCGGCCGTCTCCTGACCGTCGGGGGGCATGGAAACGCTGTTCACGCGCACCAGGGCCTGGGCGAGACCCACGATCTCGGCGCGCAACGGGCGCAGCAGGCGGCGCGCGTCG
>DASTLK010000084.1:0-8524 GCA_035715025.1 Vicinamibacteria bacterium | reverse complement strand
CTCCTGCTCAAATGGATCCTGCATTGGGGCGAGGAGAGCGGGGACAAGGCCTTCCGATCGATCCTCGAGCAGATGGCGCGGGAGGTGCGGACCGACTGCCTGCTCATGGTGGGTGATCAGATCTACGCCGACGACTTCAAGGGCATCGATCCCGACGATCACCTCGACGAGTTCCTCGAGCGTTACCGCATCGCTTTCGGCCAGCCCTTCATCCGAGAGCTGATGAGCCGGGTCCCGACCTACATGATCCTCGACGACCACGAGATCAAGGACGCCTGGACCATGGACATGCGCCCGGGCCGTGAGGCGCTCTATGCGGCGGCCTTGTCCGCCTATCAGTCCTACCAGGTCGTCCACGGACCGGCTTTCGACCTGTCCGGCCCGGGAGACGTCGAGTTCTCCCGCACCCCCACGCGGTACTGGTACAAGTACGACCTCGGTCCCGCGCGCTTCTTCGTTCTCGACACCCGGAACGAGCGCTACGTGAACCTGGCCGGCACCGAGCCCCGGATCATCAGCACCGTCCAGATGAGCGCGCTCCTGCAGTGGCTGGTCGAGTCGCCCGCGGACGCTCCCAAGTTCGTCGTCTCCTCGGTGCCGATGTTTCCGGACGACCGATCGGAGATCCGTGACAAATGGGCGGGGTTCCCCCAGCAGCGCCGCCAGCTGCTCGAGGAGATCCGCAGCCGGGGCGTGCGCAAGGTGGTCTTCCTCTCCGGCGACGTGCACTGCTCGGGATGGTCGGAGCTGCGATGCGAGAACGACCCGAGCTTCCGCGTCTACTCCATCATCGCGTCTCCGTTCTTCTTTCCGGGCCCGCGGCTCGGCCAGGGGGACCGCTTCGACCTCCGGGGCACGATCCCGAACCCGCCGCACGACTTCGTGATCGGCGGCCACGGTCCGATCCTCGGCGACGACGCCTTCACGCGCGTCTCCCTCGACGCGAAGGCGACGGTGATGCGGGTGGACGTGTACGACCGCAAGGGCGGGCTGCTCGACGGAGTGGCGCTGCCCCTCTGACCGCGCCCCCAACAGTTACGTGAAGGTGCCTACTTGACGCGGCCGCCCGCTCTGGCCATCGTGTGACCACGAGGGACACATGAGACTGCGAGTCAACGGCCAGGACCACGACGTGGACGTCCCGGAGGACATGCCGCTGCTCTGGGTGCTGCGCGACGTCCTCTCTCTCACCGGCACCAAGTTCGGCTGCGGGATGGCGCAGTGCGGCGCCTGCACGGTGCACATCGGCGACGGCCCCGCGCGCTCGTGCGTGCTGCCGGTCGGCGCGGTGGGCGATCGCGCCGTCACCACGATCGAAGGTCTCTCCGCGGGCGGCATCCATCCCGTGCAGCAGGCGTGGATCGACGAGGACGTCGTCCAGTGCGGCTACTGCCAGCCCGGCCAGGTCATGGCGGCGGCGGCCCTGCTCAAGGCCAAGGCCCAGCCCACGGATGCGGACATCGACGCCGCGCTGAGCGCGAACCTCTGCCGCTGCGGGACCTATCAGCGCATCCGGGCCGCGGTGCATCGCGCGGCCGGGCAGACGGGAGGCCGGTCGTGAGCGCGAACGGCATCGACCGTCGCGCTTTCCTGCGCACGTCCGCGCAGGCCGCGGGCGGGCTGACCATCGCCTTCTACGCGGGGCCACTGCCTCTGCGCGCGCAGGAAGGACCACCGGCCGCCGCGGCCAAGCCCCTGCCCGATCCGAACGCGTTCCTGCGCATCGCGCCGGACGGCACGGTCACGGTCGTGCTCGCCCACTCCGAGATGGGCCAGGGCATGTGGACGGGCCTGGTCATGCTCCTCGCGGAGGAGCTGGACCTCGACTGGTCCAAGCTGAAGGTCGAGCACGCGCCCGTCGCCGCCGCCTATGCGCACCCCTTCTTCGGGATCCAGATGACGGGCGGATCCACCAGCATCGCCTCCGAGTTCGATCGCTATCGCCAGGTCGGCGCCATGGCGCGAACGCTGCTCATCCAGGCCGCGGCCCAGAAGTGGAACCTGCCCGCCGCGGACTGCCGCGCCCTGAAGGGCGAGGTGGTGGCGGGGACGCAAAGGGCCGCTTACGGGGAGCTGGCGGCGGCGGCGGCGGCACTGCCGCGGCCCACGCAGGTCACGCTCGCGCCGCCGTCCTCGTGGACGGTCATCGGCAAGCCGCACAAGCGGCTCGATTCCGCGGCCAAGGTGACGGGGCGGGCCGACTTCGGGATGGACGTCCACTTCCCCGGCCTGCACACCGCCCTCGTCGCGCGCTCGCCGTACTTCGGCGGCAAGGTGAAGCGATTCGACGGCGCGGCCGCGCTGAAGGTGAGGGGTGTGAAGGCGGTGGTGCAGGTGCCCTCCGGCATCGCGGTGGTGGCCGAGAACTTCTGGGCCGCGAAGCTCGGCCGGGCCGCCCTCGACGTGGAGTGGGACCCGGGCGACGGTGGCACCATCGACACGACGGAGATGGCCCGATCGTATCGCGCGCTGGCCGCGCAGCCGGGTGGGGTGAAGGCCAAGGCCGCCGGCGACCCCGGGGCCGCGATGAAGACGGCGGCGCACGTGGTCGAGGCCGAGTACGACCTGCCGTATCTCGCCCACGCGCCCATGGAGCCGCTCAACTGCACCGTCCGCATCACCGCGGACAAGTGCGAGATCTGGACGGGCACCCAGCTCCAGACCGTCGATCAAGGCACCGCGGCCCAGATCACCGGCCTCAAGCCCGAGCAAGTCGAGATCCACACCCAGTTCCTGGGCGGCGGTTTCGGACGGCGGGCCACACCGACGTCCGACTTCGTGCGCGAAGGGGTGGAGGTGGCCAAGGCCGCGAAGCTGCCCGTGAAGACGGTCTGGACGCGCGAGGACGACATCCAGGGCGGGTACTACCGCCCACAGTACTTCCACAAGGTGAAGGTCGGCCTCGACGCCAAGGGCGCGCCCGTGGCCTGGCAGCACACGCTCGTGGGCCAGTCCTTCCTGATCGGGACGCCGTTCGAGGGGATGGTGAAGAACGGCGTGGACCCGACGGCGGTGGAAGGCGTGTTCGACTCCGCGTACCTCGCGGACGTGCCGAATCATCTCGTGGAGCACCACGCGCCGAAGTCGCCGGTGACCACGCTGTGGTGGCGCTCCGTCGGCCACTCGCACAGCGGGTTCGTGATGGAGACGATGATCGACGAGCTCGCCAGGGCGGCGGGGCAGGATCCCCTGGCCTACCGCCGGGCCCGCCTGGCCAAGCATCCGCGCCACCTCGGGGCTCTCGAGATGGCCGCGACCAAAGCCGGTTGGGGCACGCCGCTGCCGCGCGGGCGCTTCCGCGGCCTGGCCGTGCACGAGTCGTTCAGCAGCTACGTCGCGCAGGTGGCGGAGGTCTCGGTGGACGGTGGCGCCATCCGCGTGCACCGCGTCGTCTGCGCGATCGACTGCGGAACCGCGGTGAACCCGGCGGGCGTCGTCGCCCAGCTCGAGTCCGCGGTCGTGTTCGGTCTCTCCGCCGCCCTGCACGGCGAGATCACCCTGCGCCAAGGGCGCGTGCAGCAGTCGAACTTCCACGACTACCGGCCGCTGCGCCTCCACGAGATGCCGGTGGTCGAGGTGCACATCGTGCCCAGCACCGAGCGGCCGAGCGGAGTGGGGGAGCCGGGCGTCCCCCCGGTCGCGCCTGCGGTGGCGAACGCGGTCTTCGCGGCCACCGGACAGAGGCTGCGGCGGCTGCCGCTGAGGCTCTCGTGAGGACCACCGCCGCCCTCACGGCGCTGGCCGTCGTGCTCGGAGCGGCCGCGCGCGCTCAGGCGGCGCCAAAGGCGGACGCCGCGTCCGGCCTGGCCGCCTTCGAGACCGTGCGCAAGGTCTTCCAGCACCCGCGCTGTCAGAACTGCCACATCCCCGGGGACGCGCCCCTGCAGTTCGACGACGGCCGCCCGCACGGGCAGAACGTCAAGCGCGGAGCCGGGGGCCAGGGCCCGGCCGGCCTTCCCTGCGTGACCTGCCATCAGTCACGGAATCCGCCCACGAGCTACGGCGCGCACACGCCGCCGGGCGCCCCGAACTGGCACTTGCCCCCCGCGCGCACGCCGATGGTCTTCCTCCACCTCACGCCCGCCCAGCTCTGCGCGACCATCAAGGATCCGGCGCGGACGGGAGGCAAGGATCTCCCGGCCATGCTCGATCACGTCGCGAACGACCAGCTCGTGGGCTGGGGCTGGGATCCCGGCGCGGGCCGCGCGCCCGTACCCGTCGCCCGGGCCGAGCTGACCGCGGCCTTCCGCGCGTGGATGGACGCGGGCGCGCCCTGTCCGGCCCGGTGACGCCCGCGTCGATCCGCCGCCGTTACTTCTCGGCCACGACCTCGGTGAGACGCGTCGGCTCGGTGTTGTAGTTCTCGATCTCGAGCGTGTTCGACTCCTTGTCGTAGTCGATCTTCGCCGCGGGCACGAGCTTGCCCTCGCCCTTGCCGTCGGGTCCGAGCCGGATCTCGGCCAGCGTGAACGCGTAGTCCGCGGAGCGGGGCTGGTTGGCGGCCTCCCAGAAGCTCATGGGCCGGTCCGTGGCCAGCACGATGCGCCGGCTGCCGTCGGCGGCGACGACCTGCTGCGCGAAATGGACGTCCCAACCGAGGCGGCCCGTCCTCTGGATGGAGCCGGCCCGGGGCATCTTCTGGAGGGTCTCGAGCAGGGCGTCGGCGCCCTTCTCGGCGAGCATGTCGCGCAGCTTGGCCGCCTCCGCGGGGGTCGACCAGCGCTCGATCGTGACGTCGAGCGTTCCCGTGCGCGCGGGCGCGGGCCCGCTCAGGTTGACGGCGAAAGCGTGGAGGCGCAGCACGGGCTTTCCGTTTGCCACTGCGACCTGCGCCGTGAACGCCGCCAGGACGAACGACAGGACCGTGAGGGACGACCGTCTCGAGCGCGTCATTCGATGGCCTCTTTCTGTTCCGCGAGGGAGGGCCGTCAACAATGGCCCCTCTTTGCGGTATCGGCCTTCCGGCGGGTGGCGTCAAGGGGGTCATGAAAAATGGGACGACGGCCGGATCTGCGATAGCCTTCGCCTGGTGCTCGGCCTGGCTCGGGCGGCATGACGCGGGTCCTCCGCATCGTCCTCGTGCTCACGGCGCTGGGCATGCTCGCCTACCGCTTCCGGCACGTGGACCTCGCTCCCTTCGCGCGCGACGAGCCGCAGTTCCTCCGGGCCGCGGGCGAGCAGCTCCACACCGGCCATTGGCTGTCCGCGAACCCCTTGTACGGCAACCTGGGATTGCGTTACGGTCCCGCCGCGTTCTGGTTCTATGGCGTGCTGCAGGCGGTGGCGGGCGAGGATCCGCGCGTCGCCATCCTGGCCATGGGGCTGACCCTCACCCTTGCCCATCTGGCCCTGGCCTTCGCGGTGTGGCGGCTGCTGGGGGAGAGCGCAGTGGTGCTCGCCGTGCTCGTGGCCTGGGTCGCCTCCTCGCCCTACCAGTTCCTGTGGTCGCGCCTGGCCTGGGATCTCACCAGCAATGCCGCGGTGTTCGCGGCGGCGGCGCTCCTGTGCACGTATCGGGAGCTCGGCGTCCCTCGCGCGCTCGCGCTGGGCGCCGTGATCGGCCTCGGGCTCTGCACGCACCCGATGGTGGTGCCCTTCGCGATCGCGGTCCTGGCCGCGGTCGGATGGGAGCAGTGGCGTCGTGGACGCGACGGCATCCTCGCCGCCGCCGCGCTGATCGGCTCCATGGTGCTGGTGAACGTGCCGTATCTCCTGTTCCTCCTGAAGGCGCCCATCGTGGGCCGGGCGCCGCGGCTGCCGCTCTCGGCGGCCGGCTTCGGGTCCCTGTTCCTTCAGGCACCCCGCATTGCCACGACCTGGGGACTCCCGTACTACTTCGGCCGCGCCTGGTCGGACTTCCGGCTCTGGCTGGGCGAAGGCGCGGATCTCGTCGAGCCGATCTCCCTGATCGCGCTCGTCCTCTGTGTCGTGGCCACCGTCGCCGGGATCGCGGCCGCCCTCGTCTCTCCCGATGCGCGCCAGCGCCGGATGGGACGGGTGGCCCTGATCGCGTGGATCGGCAACGTCCTGCTCCTGGCCGCGGTCGGCCTCGAGCGCCATCCGCATTACAACTTCTCCTCCGCCTGGGTGCCCGTATTCGGCGTCGCCTCCGCCATCGCCTGGCTCCGGCGCCGCCATCCCCGCGCCGGCAGCGCCGCCCTGGCCCTCCTGGCCGCCGTCGCGGTCGGACAGTTCGCGGTCGTCGTCGGATGGATGGGGTTCATCCGCGCGAGCGGGGGCACGCGGTTGCCCGGCTATGGGACGCCGATCGGGATCCAGAGGGACGCCATGCGCGCGGCCTGCGCCACGTCCGAGCCCACGATCGTGCTGAAGAACGAGACCGAGATGTTCCCGTTCCCTTTCGAATACCACGCCCTCACCCTGCCGGAGTGTCGAAGCAAGACCGTCGTGGTGTGCGCGGACGAGCCGCGCCCGCTGACGAAGCCGTGCCCGCCGCCCGGAGCGAGCACGGCCGTGCGCCGACTCCGTTATGCGGAGGCGACGGGTGGCCGCCTGGCCGTCGAATGACCTAGAGGAGTCTTACCGCGGTGACGCGGGCGAGTTCCTGGAAGTCGGGAAGCTCTCGCGGATGCTGGCCAGCAGCTTCTCGTGCTGCGCTCGGTCGGCGACACCGCTCGTGTCGAGCAGGGTCATGAGCGCCGCCGCGCCGCCTTGTAGTCCCAGTCCTCGCGGAAATCGATCGTTCCAAACAGCTTCGCGAAGTGGCGACGGCGGCGGCGGCGGATGTACTCGCTGAGGGCCTCGTTGACGGTCTCGCGCTTGGTGCGCTTCCCTCCCACCTTCAGCGCTTCCCGCAGCATGGCGTCGTCGATGGCCAGGTTGGTCGACATGGGCTCACTCCTACACAGAGTGTTAACAGGTTCGGAGCGATCGGCTACTGCCGCGCGATCGCCGCCTTGCCGCCGCGGAGCACGTACTTCTGGACCTTGCCCGTGGCCGTCTTGGGCAGCTCCGCCAGGAACGTGAATCCGTGGGGGGCCTTGAAGTGCGCGAGATGCGCGCGCGCGAACTCGCGCAGCTCCTCCGCCTCCACGCGCGCCCCCGCGCGCAGGACCACGAAGGCGTGCGGGGCCTCGCCCCATTTCTCGTGCGGGAGGCCGACGATCGCCACCTCCTGCACGGCGGGGTGGCGCAGCAGCACGCCCTCCACCTCGACCGAGGAGATGTTCTCGCCGCCGCTGATGATGACGTCCTTCAGACGGTCTCGGATCTCCACATAGCCGTCCGGATGGACGACGGCCGCGTCTCCGGTGTGGAACCAGCCGCCGCGCAGGGCCTGGGCCGTGGCCTCCGGATCGTTGAAGTAGCCCTTCATGACGACGTTGCCGCGCACCACGATCTCGCCTAGGGTCTCGCCGTCGTGGGGGACCTCGCGGTCGCCTTCGTCGTGCACGACCAGCTCGCCGGAAGTGACGAGCTCGACGCCCTGGCGCGCCTTGATCGTCGCGCGCTCCGCGAAGGGAAGTCCCGCGTGCTCGGGACGCGGCTCGCAGATGGTGATGAAGGGCGCGGTCTCGGTCAGACCGTAGACCTGGGTCACCGTCCACCCCAGCTCGCCCTCGACGCGCTCGATGGTGGCGGCCGCGGGCGGCGCGCCGGCGGTGAGGATGCGCAGGGGCCCGCTCGTGCCCGCGCGCAGCTCGGCCGGGGCGCACGCGATCCCGATGAGGACGGTCGGAGCCGCGCACAGCATCGTGACCTTCTCGCGCGCGATGCTCGCGAAGACGGAGGCGGGGTCCACCTTGCGCAGGCAGACGTGGGTCGCGCCGGCGGCGGTCACGATCCAGACGAACGTCCACCCGTTGGCGTGGAACATGGGCAGCGTCCAGAGGTACCGGTCGCCGCAGCCCATCGGATGATGGACCAGCGTCCCCACCGCGTTCATGTAGGCGTTGCGATGCGTGATCATCACGCCCTTGGGACGCGAGGTCGTGCCGCTGGTGTAGTTGATGGTGAGGAGGTCGCTTTCGCGGATCTCGGGCCGATCGAAGGTGGCGGGGGCGGCGGCCAGCGTGGCCTCGTAGTCCACCCAGCCCGCGCGCGGCGATTCCAGGGCCACGAACGCCTTGACGTCCGGGATCTCGGCGCGGATGGAGTCCACCGCCTCCAGGTAGTCGGAGTGCGCGCAGACGACCTTGGCTCCGCTGTGCCGGATGAGGTAGACGAAGTCGGCGGGAGTCAAACGATAGTTGACGGGCACGAGCACGGCGCCGATCTGGGGGACGGCGTAGAACGATTCGAGCTGCGCGTGCGTGTTGGGCGCGATGTAGGCGACGCGATCGCCCGGTCCGACGCCGAGCGCCTGCAGGGCGGCCGACCACCGGTCGCAGCGGTCGAAGAACTGCCCATAGGTGAGGCGCAGGTCCCCGTCCACCACGGCTTCGCGTTCCGGGTAGAGGCGGCGGGCGCGCCGGGCGAACTCGAGGGGGGTCAGGGGGAGTTCCATCGCGCGTTCTTACCCCTCACCCCTGGCGGGGTCAAGGCGGGTTCCGCTAGACTCGCG
>DASTLK010000083.1:0-4124 GCA_035715025.1 Vicinamibacteria bacterium | reverse complement strand
GGCTCGCGGCGGGGAGGAGTGCCGGTCGGCAACTTCGGCGATGCCGAGGTCTTCAGTCTCTCGGGGACAAAGCCCGTCACCACCGCCGAGGGAGGCCTCGTGTCGTCGAGGGACTCGCAGTTCCTGAGCCGCTTCGTCCACGCGCGCGCCTACGGCTTCCAGCACGACTACAACTCGAAGCGCCTGGGGCTCAACGGCAAGATGTCCGAGCTGCACGCGGCCCTGGGCCTCCTGACGCTGCGGCGGATCGAGGACGCGCTCGAGCGCAGGGCCGCCCACGTGCAGGCGTACCGCGCGCGGCTGGGGCGGCTGGCGGGCCTTCACTTCCAGAAGGTGCGCGCCGAAGACCGAAGCAGCTCCAAGGACTTCGCGGTGCTGTTTCCCGCGCCGGCCCAGCGCGACCGCGTCGAAGCAGCGCTCCACGAGGCCTCCGTGCAGACCAAGCGCTATTTCCGGCCCTGTCACCGCATGGATGCCTTCGCCACCTACGCGACCGGGGCGCTGGGCGCGACCGACGACGTGTATGCGCGCATCTTGTGCCTGCCCCTGTTCGAGTCCCTCACCGCGGCCCAGATCGACCAGATCTGCACGGTCGTCGAGCGGACCTACGGATGAGCGGGCCGCCCCTGGTCATCCTGGGAGCGGGTGCCTTCGCCCGGGAAGTCCACGCCGTCCTGATCCATGCCGGCCTCGCCGCCCGGCTGCGGGCCTTCGTCGAGGACGACGCCCCTGAAGGAAAGAGCGTGCACTCGGTCCCGGTACTGGAGACCGCCGCCGCCCTGGCCATGGATCCCTTCAGCGTCCGGCTGTGCGCGGCCATCGGCTCGCCCGCCCGCCGCGCCTTCATCGAGCGCTTCCTGGCCCGCGGCTTCCAGTTCGAGACGATCGTCCATCCGGGCGCGTGGGTCGGACCTGGTGTGCAGGTCGGTGCGGGCAGCGTCGTCTGCGCGGGAGCCGTCCTCGATACGGATTTGACCCTCGGCGATCACGTGGTCGTCCACGCCGGCTGCTTCGTCGGGCACGACGGCACCGTCGGCGCGTATTCGACCCTTTCGCCCCACACGTGCCTGAACGGCTACGTGACCCTCGCCGCGGGTGTGTTCATCGGCACCGGCGCCACCCTGCTCTCGCACGTGCACGTCGGCGAGGGCGCGGTGATCGGCGCGGGGGCGACCGTGACGCGCAGCGTGGCCCCGGGTGTGACCGTGGCCGGCGTGCCCGCGCGACCCCTGGCTCGAAAGTCGGGATGACCGGAGGCGTCCCGGCGTTATGGAACGCCGTGGCGTGGGCGGCGCGGGCCGCCTACCCCGCCATCACCTCCATACTCATCTTCCGCGCGCTGGGCGAGCGCGCCCTCGGCATCTGGGCCACGCTGTGGGCGCTGCGTGGCTTCGTCGTCTTCGTCGACTCCGGCCTGGGGATGTCGCTCGCCCGTGACGCCGCCCACCGCTCCGACGGGACGTCGGCGTTCCCGCCCCGGGTGGCGGCTGCCTCCTGGCTCTACTTCGCCTTCGCGTTCCTCACCCTCGTCGGCGGGCTCGCCGCGGCGGGACTGACCCACAGCCTGCTCCGGCTGGGTGCCGGCGAGGCGGAGACGGCCCGAGGCGTGACCATCGCCTTCGCCGTCGAGACCGCGCTCATCCTGGCCACGGGCGTTCCCTTCGGAGTCATGCGCGGCCGCTCGCGCTTCGACCTCCTGGCCGCGTGGTCGGGGCTCCATGCCCTGGTCGCCTCCGCCGCGGTGGCGGCGGTCCTGTTCGGGACTTCCGGAGGTCTCGTGGGCGCCGCCTGGGCCAGCGCGGGCGCGCGCGTGCTGCCCCTGGTGGGCGGGATGGTCTGGCTGCGCGGGGAGGGCGTCCTGCGCGCGCCGAGCCGTCCGGCGCTGCGGGAGGTCACACGGTTCTCGCTGCCGCTGTGGGTCGCGGCTCTGGGTACGCAGTTGGCGGTGAGCACCGACGTCCCCATCGTCAGCATCACGCATGGCGCCGCCGCCGCCGGCCACTACGCGGTGGGCGCCGCCGTCCCCGCCGTCGGAGCCAGCCTGCTCTTCGCGCTCACCAGCGCCAGCTTTCCGCGACTGGCGGCGGCCGCGCGCGAGCACGGAGAAGCGCTGGTGCGCTCGTTGGTGTTCTTCGCTTCGCTGCTGGGCGCGGCCGGCTTCGCCTTCATCGCCCTCAGCGCCCGTTCGATTCTCGAGGTGTGGTTCGGCACGGCGGCGCCGCTCGCCGTCGTGGTGGCCGTGATCTACTCCTTCGTCTGGCTGTGCAACGTGCCCGCGCACGTGCTCAGCCTGCTCGCGACCGCGCGCGGCGTTCATGCGGTCGTGGCTCCCCTGGTCTGGGCCGAGGCCCTCCTCAACGTCGCCCTCAGCGTGTCGCTCGCGGTGTGGGTGGCCGCATGGGGACCGGCCGCGGGCACGCTCGTCTCCCTCGCCCTGTCCAACCTCGTCGTCGTGCCCTGGATCCTCCTGCGCCGGCTGAACCTCCCCGCGCGGTCCTTCGTCGCCTCCGCCTTGCGCGGCTTCGGGCTCGGCGGGGTGGCCGCCCTCACCAGCTGGGCGGCCTCCGCGGCCTGGCCCGTGGGCCCGGCGGCCCGCCTCGCCATCGGCATCCCGGTCCTCCTCGCCTCCGTGGGCCTGGTGATGGACTACTCCCTGCGCATGCGCGCGCCCACGCGGCGCCTGCTGGCCCTGATCGTGGATGGCGGCTGGCGCACGCGGCTGCGCCAGAGACGGGAGATCGGCCAGGCCCGCGAAGCGCTCGCCCGCGACCGGGCCCTCCTGCCCGCCCTCTGGATGCGCTCGACGCCGCCCCTGGTGACGGTCCGGATCGCGACCTACAGCCGCGGACGTCTCATCGCCGAGCGCGCGATCGCCTCCGCGCTCGCGCAAACGCACCCGAGGCTCGAGGTGCTGGTGGTGGGGGACTGCTGCGACGAGGCCACGGCGGCCGCCGTGCGATCGGTCAAGGACGACCGCGTTCGCTTCGAGAACCTGCCCGAGCGCGGCCGCTATCCGCCGGAGCCGTACCGCCGCTGGATGGTCGCCGGGTGCGCGCCCATGAACCGGGCCCTGGAGCTGGCGCGCGGGGACTGGATCGCACCCCTGGACGACGACGACGAGTTCACCCCTGACCACGTCGAGGTCCTCCTGGACGCGTGCCGCACTCGGCGCCTCGAGTTCGCATACGGGATCGCCGACACCGAGGTCAGCCCGGACGAGTGGAAGCCCATCGGCGCCTGGCCGCTCCGGATCGGCGGGATCGTGCATTCGGCCGCGATGTACTGGAGCGCGCTCCGCATCTTCGATCACGCGATGGACTCCTGGCGCCTGCACGAGCCCGCAGACTGGAACATGTGGCGGAGGATGCGCGCGGCGGGGGTCGCGATGGGGTTCGTGGATCGCGTCGTCTGCCGGCACTACCTCGAGAGGCGCGAGGTGCGGGGGACTCCCTCCACGCCGAGCCCGGAGAAGACGGAATGCCAGAATTCCGGGTCGTAGCGCGGCCAGGCATGGCAGCCGAAGGGGAGCGTGCGGCCGAGCTGTTCGTAGCACCATCTCGGCTCCAGCTCGAACGCGAACGACATGGCCTCCGAGGCGGGGGGGATGCGGAAACCCGCGAGGTGACGGGCCATCACCGACCAGAAAAGGTCCTCGTTGCTCCGCCAGCGCGCCACGAGGGGGCGCAGGCGGCGAAGCGCGCGAAGGAAACCGGGCACGCTGCGCAGCGAGAAGCCGCCGTTGCCGACGCGCGTGGCCGGCCGCGTGACGGCGCGCAGGAGGCTCCGCTTGAGGCGCGACAAATCCGGCGGCGGCCATCCGTCTCCGATCCACGGCGCGCCCACGTAGTCGTATCCTCTCGCGCACCACGACGCCAGCCTGTCCTCGAAGACGAACGCGTCGAGCTGGTGGAGGAGCATGTAGTCGTAGGCTTCGAACCGGCGGTAGAAGTCGGCCGACAGCATCAGGCGGTTGTAGCCGCCGATGCCTTCGAAGAAGCGGGGGGCGAAGCGCTCGATGGCCACGGACGCGGCGAGCGGCGGTAGGCCGTCCACGGGCAGGCCCTCCGGCGCGATCAGCGGGATGGAATGCGTGCCCAGGACGGACAGGCAGCGGCGCAGGGAGA
>DASTLK010000082.1:0-6081 GCA_035715025.1 Vicinamibacteria bacterium | reverse complement strand
GGCCGTCCCGCCGTCAACGCCAAGGCCTATCTCGCCTACACGCGGGGACGGTACTTCTGGAACCGGCGCAACGAGGAGTCGCTCAAGACCGCCATCACCCATTTCGAGGAGGCGCTCGCCGAGGACCCCACGTATGCGCAGGCCTATTCCGGCCTGGCCGATTCGCATTTCTATCTCGGATACGCGTTCGGTCACTCGGCGCCCAGGGAGGCCATGCCCAAGGCCAGGGTCGCGGCCCTGAAGGCGCTCGAGCTCGACGACACGCTGGCCGAGGCCCACACGTCGCTGGCCCTCGTCCGGTTCTTCTACGACTGGGACTGGCCAGGCGCGGAGCGCGAGTTCCGGCGGGCCATCGAGCTCAATCCCAACTACGCCCATGCCCACCACGGCTATGCCGTCTTCCTGGCCATCATGGGTCGCCACGAGGAATCGGTCGCGGAGGCCAGGCGCGCCGTAGACATCGACCCCCTGTCCTTGCCCGTGAACAACGTCCTGGGTTTGATGTTGAACCTCGCGCATCGCTACGACGAGGCCATCGCGCACTACCAGACCGTGCTCGAGCTGGATCCGAACTTCGGCATGGCCGTGGACGGCGTTGCCCGCGCTTACGAGGGCAAAGGCCGGGAGAAGCAGGCCATCGAGTCATACCTCAGGGCGGCTGCCCTCTCCGGGCAGAGCCCGGCCGACGTACGGGACCTGCGCCGCGCCTACGAGCACGGAGGGCTGCGCGCCTTCCACGAGCGACAAGCCCGCGCGCGCATCGCGCGCGGCTGGGACGGATGGCACTGGACGGCGCCCGAGATCGCCCAGGCCTACGCTTTCCTCGGCCAGCGCGACGAAGCGATGAGGTGGCTGGAGAAGGCGTACGCGGCGCGATCCGGTTCGCTCCTGTGGATCGACGCGGGCTGGCCGGAGATGCGTGCCGACCCCCGGTACCAGGACCTCCTCCGCCGGATCGGCCTCCCGGGATGACGATGGGTGCGCCGAGCATCCCCGCCGGCGAGGTCACGCGGCTCCTCAAGGCCTGGGGCGAGGGGGACGAGTCCGCGCGTGATCGACTGATCCCGATCGTCTATCGCGAGCTGCGGAAGCGGGCGGCCGGCTACCTGCGTCACGAGCGGCCGGGGCAAACCCTGATGCCGACCGACCTGGTCCACGAGGCGTACCTCCGCCTGTGCGCGCAGAACGCCGCCTGGCAGAACCGCGAGCAGTTCTTCGCCGTGGCGTCGCAGTTGATGCGGCGGATCCTCGTCGACCACGCGCGGGCGCGCGGGGCCCTCAAGCGAGGTGCCCGGGTGCGCATCACCCTCGAGGCCGACGTCGCCGCGACCGCGCCGCCGCCACCTGATCTGCTCGACCTCGATGCCGCCCTCGACGAGCTCGCCGCGCTCGACGACCTCCAGGCGCGTCTGGTCGAGCTGCGCTTCTTCGGGGGCCTCAGCGTCGTGGACGCGGCGCGGGCCCTGGGAATCTCCCCCGCCACCGCCGGCCGGGAGTGGACCACCGCGAAGTCCTGGCTGTATCGACGGCTGAAGGGCACGTAGCCGCGCTCGGGCCTGGCTCATTCTGGGACGGCTGCGTCCCGGAACCGCACATCTCGGATGTTTGAACACGCCGTCATCGACCTTGCCCTCCAGTGACATGCTGTGGCCCCTGACGTGGCACGGGATCTGTACGTGCGCCGAATCATGGACACCATCTTGAAGGACCTTCGCTACGCCTTGCGATCGCTGCGGGGCAAGCCCGGCTTCACCGCGATCGCGGTGGCCACGCTGGCCCTCGGTATCGGCGGCAGCACGGCGATCTTCAGCCTCACCAGCGCCGTCCTGCTCGGCAGACCGCCCCTGCGCGACCCGGACCGCCTGGTGATGATCTGGGAGAACGCCTCCGCGATGGGCTTCCCGCGCAACGACCTCGCGCCCGCGACGTATGCGGCCCTGCGCGACCAGGCCCAGGCTTTCGAGGGAGTGGCCGCCGTCGCCGAGCAGGCCGTCACGTTGACGGGCGGCGGAGAGCCGCAGAAGGTCGAGGCGCGTCGCGTCACCGCGTCCTTCTTCTCCGTGCTCGGGGTCGGCCCCGCGCTCGGGCGCGCCCTCGAGCCCGCGGACGACCGGCCGGGCGCGCCGCACGTCGCCGTCATCAGCTACGGCTTCTGGCAGCGGCGATTCGGAGGCGACGCGGGACTCGTCGGCCGCGAGGTCCTGCTCGATGGAGACAAGTACACGCTGGTGGGCGTGATGCCGCGCGATTTCCAGTTCCTTCAGGGCTACGTCGCGTTGTGGGTGCCCGCGGCCTTCGACGCCGAGGAGCTGGCGAACCGCCACGCGCACTACCTGACCGTCGTCGGGCGGATGAAGCCCGGCGTCGCCGCCGCCGCCGCCCAGGCGGACGTGGAGGCGGTCAGCGCTCGCCTCGCGCAGCAGTTCCACGACCAGAGCTTCCCCGCCTTCATCCTGCCCCTGCGCGAGCAGATCGTGGGCGAGGCGCGGCGGCCGCTGACCGTCCTCGCCCTCGCCATCACCTTCGTCCTCCTGATCACCTGTGCCAACGTCGCCGGCCTGCTCCTGGCCCGCACGGCGTCGCGCGGGCGGGAGATCGCGGTGCGCAGCGCGCTGGGCGCGACGCGCGCGCGGATCGTCCGGCAGCTCCTGACCGAGAGCCTCCTGCTGGCCGCGATCGGCGGGGCGCTCGCCCTCCTGGTGGCCTCGTCCGCACTGTCGTCGCTCCAGCAGCTCGTGCCCCCCGGCCTCGTGCTGGCCGTGCATCCCGCGCTCGACGAGCGCGCGATGGCCCTCGCCCTCGTGTTGTCGGCGGGCACCGGCCTCCTGTTCGGTCTCGCTCCCGCGCTGCAGGCGACGCGCGGCGATCTCGGCACGACGCTGCGACAGGGAGGCCGCGCAACGACGAGTGCCGGACATGGGCGGCTGCGCAGCGCGCTCGTCGTGGGTGAGCTGGCGGCCACGTTGATGCTGCTGGTGGGGGCGGGCTTGCTCGGCCAGACTCTCTACCGCCTGCGCTACGCCGACCTGGGTCTCCGGCCGGAGCGGCTGCTGACCCTGCGCACGCCGCTGCCCCTGTACAAGTACGGCGAGGCCTCGCGGCGGTCCGCGTTCTACGAGGACGTGCTGGACCGCGTGGGCCGCCTGCCCGGCGTCGTCTCCGCCGGCTACAGCACGTCGGTGCCGCTGGAATGGAAGGGCGGCACGAACGGGTTCGTGCCGGAAGGGCCGGTCGATCCGCGCCGCACGTACGACGCGAACCACCGGCAGGTCAGCACGGACTACCTGCGCACGATGGTCATCCCCCTGCGGCGCGGCCGATTCTTCGAGCGCACGGACGGCGAGCGCTCGCGCCGCGTCGCGATCGTCAACGAGACCATGGCCCGTCAGTTCTGGCCAGGGATGGCGGCAGTGGGCAAGCGGTTCCGGACGGGCGGCGACACGTCGCCCTGGATCACGATCGTCGGTGTCGTGGGGGACGTGCGGCAGATGGGCCTCGACGTGCCGGTGAAGGCCGAGATGTACTTCCCGTACGCCCAGGTCGACGGCCAGCCGTGGTTCGCGCCGCGCGACCTCGTGGTGCGCAGCACCGCGGCGGACCCGATGAGCCTCTTGCCTGCGGTCAAGGAGGCGATCCGCGCCGTCGATCCGGAGCAGGCGGTCGCCAACATCCGCACGTTCGACGAGGTCCTGGACGAGGAGGTCGTCCAGCGCCGGCTGGGGGCGTCGCTCGTCGCGGCCTTTGCCAGCCTCGCCCTGCTCCTGGCCTCGCTCGGCGTCTACGGCGTGCTGTCCTACTTCGTGGCCCAGCACACGGCGGAGATCGGCGTCCGCGTGGCCCTGGGCGCGAGCCGCCGCGACATCCTCTCGCTCGTGCTCGGGAAGGGGATGGCCCTCGCCGTTTCCGGGGTGGCCCTCGGGCTCGTGGGGGCCCTGGCTCTCACGCGGCTCGTCTCGAGCCTGCTCTACGGCGTCGGCGCGGCGGACCCCGCGACGTTCGCGGCCGCGGCCGCGCTGCTCGCCGCGCTCGCCCTGCTCGCGTGCTACCTGCCCGCGCGGCGCGCGGTCAAGGTCGATCCGATGGTAGCGATCCGCAGCGAGTGACCGCGAGCTCGTTCCGGAACGAGTCACCCGTTCGAGGGATGGCTCCATGGTGGTCTTGCGGGACGGGTGCCTCGCGAGGCAAAGCACTGTACTCAGATCGAGTACGATGGTCCTCCTCGTCAGGGCATTGCTTCAGGACCCCCGTGTCGCGGCCACAATCGCCCCGCTTGGGCCGCAGACCATGCTGGTGATGCGCGAGGGACAGTCGGGCTGGTCCGGCGCCTCTCACGGGCGAATCATCGTACGCAAATCGAGTACAGCGAGATTCTCACGAGACCATCCTACGGCGTGGGGGGAGATTCGCGAGGTGTAGGCGCTCGGGTCTGGGCCGTCGCGGCACGGATTATTCAAACCTGGACAGCCCCTCGTGCGTCTCAGCCATATGCATTCCATCTGGTCGGACCTCCGCTACGCCGCCCGGGGTCTCCGCAAGCAGCCCGCCTTCGCCGCGCTGGCCATCCTGGCCCTGGCCCTTGGAATCGGCTCCGCCACCACGATGTTCAGCGTTATCCAGAACGTGCTGATCGACCCCTACCCGATGTACGCCCACATCGACCGCCTGGTGCAGGTGGAGATCCGCGACCCCGCCAAGCCGCGCATGGGGGGGCGCGGCTACTTCCAGGTGCAGGAGTTCCTCGACTACCAGGCCCAGGTCCATTCGTTTGAAGACGTGATCGGCGGCGCGTTCGAGGACCAGCTCTACACGACCGCGGAGGGCACCGAGCAGTTCGACGGCGGGCTCATGACGCCTAACAATTTCGAGTTCATGGGCGTGCGCGCGGCCCTTGGCCGCACGTTCACACCGGACGACGCCAAGCCCGGCGCGCCGCCCGTGTTCGTCATGAACCACAAGCTGTGGGCCGGGCGCTTCGGCTCCGACTCCAGCCTCATCGGCAAGACGTTCGTCCTCAACGGCGTCCCCACTACCCTGGTCGGGGTCATGCCGCAGCGGTTCTTCAAGCTCGGGGCCGACCTCTACAAGCCGGTCGTGCTCGACCGCGCCGAGCCCGTCCAATCGCGTCAGTACTTCCGCCTCCAGGCGAGGCTGAGGCCCGGAGTCACCCTCGAGCAGGCGGAGGCCGAGGTCGCGCTCGTCGCGCAGCGCATCGCGAAGCTCTATCCCGACAACTATCCGAAGGTGTTCACGGTCAAGGTCCTGCGCTGGGCGGACAGCATCGTCGGCCAGTTCAAGACGACCCTCTACACGCTCGCCGCCGCCGTTGCGCTCCTCCTCCTGATCTCGTGTAGCAACGTCGCCAACATGCTGCTCGCCCGCGCCGCGGCGCGCGAGAAGGAGATGGCCGTGCGCGCGTCGCTGGGCGCGAGTCGCGGCCGCCTCGTGCGGCAGCTCCTCGTCGAGAGCGTGCTCCTCGCCGCCGCCGGTGCCGCGCTGGGCTGCGTGTTCGCGCACTTCGGCCTCAAGGCGCTCGTGGCGGCGATCCCGGAGGGGCTGATCCCGCGCGAGGCAGTCATCCGGATCAACCTGCCCGCGCTCTTCTTCAGCCTGGCCGCGGCCGTGCTCACCGCGGTCGTCTTCGGCCTCGTGCCCGCGCTGCAGACCGCGCGCCAGGACATCGCCGATCCCCTGCGCGACTCGGGCAAGGGGACGAGCGGCGGCTTCCGGCGGCGCCGGCTGAGCAACGCGCTGGTGGTGGCGGAGGTCGCGCTGTCGCTCGTCCTCTTGACCGGGGCCGGCCTCCTCATGCGCAGCTTCGTGAACCTCACCACGGCCGACCTCGGCCTCGATCCCGAGCACGTCCTCTTCGCGCGCGTGCCCCTGCCCAAGGGACGCTACGACACGCGCGAGGCCAAGCAGCAGTTCTTCGACCAGCTCCTCGCGCGCGTCAAGGCCTTGCCGGGCGTGGTGGCCGTCTCCGCCGCAAGCACGCTGCCTCCCTACGGCGGGATCAACGGCGAGATCGAGGTCGCGGGCACGACGCACGAGGACAAGTGGCGGTCGATCTTCCAGCTCTGCAGT
>DASTLK010000081.1:0-5880 GCA_035715025.1 Vicinamibacteria bacterium | reverse complement strand
GGCCGGGGTCACGGCCATGGTCGCCATCCTCTTCATCGTGGTCATCGCCCTCGCCGGGCTCGGCATCGCGGTGGTGAACGCGCTGGCGGAGTCGCCGTGGGGGGTCTTCACCATCACCATGACCATTCCCATCGCGATCGTGGTCGGCCTCTACATGCGCTCCGGAACCACCCAGGCCATCCAGCGCGGGTCGCTGCTGGGGGTGGCGGCGGTGATGGCGGCGGTGGTGGCCGGCCGCTTCATCGCGGGCTCACCGCTGGAGGGGCTGTTCACGCTCACCCGCACGGAAATCACGGTGGCCATCGCCGTCTACGGCTTCGTCGCCTCCGTCCTTCCGGTCTGGCTGCTCCTCGCGCCGCGCGACTACCTGTCGTCGTACATGAAGCTGGGGACGATCTTCGCGCTCGTCGTCTCCACGATCCTGGTCGCTCCCCCCATCCACGCCCCCGCCCTGTCCGCCTTCGTCCACGGCGGAGGGCCGATCGTTCCCGGCAAGCTCTACCCGTTCGTGTTCATCACCATCGCCTGCGGCGCGATCTCCGGGTTCCATTCCCTGGTCAGCTCGGGGACGACGCCCAAGATGATCGACAAGGAGACGGACGCGCGCATGATCGGGTACGGCGCGATGCTGTGCGAGGGCCTGGTGGGCGTGGTCGCGCTCATCGCCGTGTGCGCCCTCCATCCGGGCGACTACTACGCGATCAACGTGCCGCCCGCGGTCTACGCGACGCTGGGCATGTCGCCGGTCAACCTGGCCGAGCTCTCGCGCGAGGTCGGCGAGAACGTGACCGGACGCACGGGAGGCGCGGTGTCGCTGGCGGTGGGATTCGCCCAGATCTTCTCCGGCCTCCCCGCCCTGCGCGGGCTGATGTCGTACTGGTACCACTTCGCGATCATGTTCGAGGCCCTCTTCATCCTGACCACGATCGACGCGGGCACCCGGGTGGGCCGCTTCGTGGTGCAGGAGGTGCTGGGCGGGATCTGGAAGCCGCTGGAGCGCACGGACTGGATGCCAGGCACGATCCTTTCCACGGGCCTCGTCGTGATCGCCTGGTCGTACTTCATCCTCACCGGATCGATCGCGCAGATCTGGCCCATGTTCGGCATCGCCAACCAGCTCCTGGCCACGGTGGCCCTGTGCGTCGGCACCACGGTGATCATCAATGCCGGCCGCGCTCGCTACGCGTGGGTCACGATGGCGCCCCTCGCCTTCGTGTCCACGACCACCCTCTACGCGGGCTACCGCTCGGTCATGGACAACTTCCTGCCCATGACGGAGGTGCCCGGCAGGGGGCTCACGGGATATCTCGACGCGTCGCTCACGGTCCTGTTGATGGCGTGCGCCCTTCTGATCCTGGCCGCCTCCGGTCGCGCATGGCAGCGCGCGTGGCGAGGCGGGCCACTCCCGCTGGTCGCCGCCCCCGCCGGCCCCTCCAATACGCCCGGTCCCGACGGCTGCTGCTGACCGGAACCGGACACATCGCCGGCACTAGGCCGCCACTCACCCGTTTCTAACGCAACCTTTTGAAGGTGGCCTACGTCTCATCCGGAAAGGTCATCGGCCAGGCGCGCCAGGGGGCAAACCGGCGGCATGTTCGATGGCGACCCCTAAGGAGTGGATCGGATGAGCGAAGTCGCGCTGAAGAACGTGAACGGAAGCCTCAAGGACATGGTCAGGGAATTCGAGCGCCAGCTCATCGAGGCCGCCCTGGCCACCTCCGCCGGCAACCAGCGCCGGGCCGCCGCCTCCCTGGGCCTCCTGCCCACGACCCTCCACGAGAAGATGAAGCGGCTGGGCCTGCTTCGCCGCGGGATCGCGTCGGAGCTCGAGCAGGACGCGGCCGGCTCGGCGATGCGGATGTAGCTGCGGCCGCTCAGGCCGGCTCGACGGGGGGACCCGCCGCGCGTCGGGCCTCGTCGAGACGCCGGCAGCCTTCGAGGACGAGCTCGGCGAAGCTCGGGCCGATGCGCTCGCCGCGCTGCTGGCCGGGCGCGAAGTGGAAGCGGCCCTCCTCCCAGGCCAGGAACGCGTAGACCGCGTTCGCGCCCTCGTGCTCGTCCCCGCTGGCGCCGACGATCTCTCCCTCCCGGAACCGGATCGTCATCCAGCGCGTCCCCGACTCCACCATGAGCACGCCCGTCAGGCGCGTGAGGTGGCACATCTGCAGGACCCCCGGCGCTCCCATGACCTCGAGCTGTCCCTCCATGCCCGGCCCGGGCGCTCCCCGCCGTCCGAGCGCCATATGGCGCTTGAGGGTGAGCTGGATCCGGATGAGGAGCTCGCGGACGGGGGTCTCCTTCGAGACGAAGTCGTCCGCCCCCAGCTCCATCCCCTGGTAGCGGGCCTTCGAATCGTCCCAGCCGGACAGGAACAGCAGGGGCGTCTGGCGGATGAGCGAGTGGCTGCGCACCTTCCGGCAGAACTCGAACCCGTCGTCTCCGGGCATCCGGATGTCGGTGAGGATCAGCCACGGCCGCTTCTCGAGGGCGAGCGTGAGTCCGGCGGCGCCGTGGGCGGCCTCGTAGACGGTGAATCCCTGGCCCTCCAGCAGCCCGCGCAGGAACCCGCGGAAGACCGCGTTGTCGTCCACGATCAGGACCTGGCGCAGCACCTGCGGGATGTCGTCGAAGCTGGGCAGGGCCGACCGCGAGGCGGGCAGGTCGGGGGGATCGTAGGGATCCGGAGGCGGTCCCTGCTCTGAATTGTCCATGTGCCGGGCCGTGGAGGGCAGATCATTATGCCCCAATGCTGTGCTACCTTCCCGCGCCCGCATGGAGCAGCGCAAGACCCGCCAGCGCCGCGTCGAGATCCTCAAGAGCGCCGCCACCGCCTTCCGGCGCCGCGGCTACCACGGCGCCAGCATGGGTGAGATCGCGCAGGCCCTGCACATGACGAAGGGGAGCCTGTACTACTACTTCAAGAACAAGGAGGAGATCCTCTTCTTCTGCCACGACTACTCGCTCGACATCCTGCTCGGGATGCTCGAGCGCGTCGAGGCCACGGGGGGCAGCCCTCCGCGGAAGCTGCGCAGCCTCGTCGAGTCCTTCGTCCATCACATCCTCGACGACCTGCGCGGGACGGCGATGACCCTGGACTTCCAGGCCCTGTCCGCGCCCCTCCTGCGCCGCGTCATCGCCAAGCGGGATCGCTTCGACCGCGGGATCCGCCGCCTGTTGCAGGAAGGCATGGACGCCGGCGCCTTCGCGCCCGGCGACCCCAAGCTGCTGACCTTCGCGATCCTGGGCGCGGTGAACTGGATCCCGCGCTGGTTCGATCCCGTCGGGCCGGCGACGTCGGAGGAGATCGGCCGCGTGTTCGCGGAGTACCTCGTCTCCGGTCTGCAGAAGCATTCCAGGTGACGGACATGCGGTGGCTCGCGGGCTCATCGCTGGTGATGGGCTCGCTGATCAACGGGCGGCGCCATCCAAGGGTGGCGTGCGTCGCCCGAAGCGGGGCCTGTGTCGGTGCATTCACTCGCGGGATGCCCGACACGGAGCGAGCGCGCGCACTGCTTCACGTGGGACGAACAGGTTCCAGCGCGCGCGAGCGTCCCCGCGAAGGGCGACCACGCGACCCGTGGGTGAAACGCCGCCCGTTGGACCACGGGGGCTCATCGTTGGGGACGTCGCGCCGCGTAACATAGCCGCATGCCCGTGACCGACGCGCACATCCACGTGCAGCCGTGGTGGGAGCTCAAGGCCGATGTGCTCGAGGTCATCCGGCGCGGGCGCACCGACCTCGACGAGATCGAGAAGATCAACCGCAGCCCGGCCCACCTGCTGCGCCGCCTCGACGCCGACGGGATCGACCGCGCCGTGCTGGTCAACTATCCGAGCCCGGACCTCATGGGTTTCACGTCGCGGGTGAACCAGTACGTGGCCGAGTACTGCGCGGCCGCCCCGGACCGGTTGATCGCGATGGGCGGCGTGCACCCGCGCTTCACGGAGGACGCGGCGGCGGAGGTGCGGCGGGCGGCGGAGATGGGCGTGCGTGCGCTCAAGCTGCATCCGCCGCACATGGCGGTGGAGCCCAACGCCTACCTCCATGGGCTGGAAGCGCTGCGCGCGCTCTACCAGGAGGCGCAGCGGCTGAAGCTGCCGGTGATGATCCACACCGGCACCTCGATCTTCCCCGGAGCGCGCAGCCGCACGGGCGAACCCATGCCGATCGACGACGTCGCGGTGGACTTCCCCGACCTCACGATCATCCTCGCCCACGGCGGCCGGCCGCTCTGGATGGAGCAGGCCTTCTTCCTGGTGCGCCGTTTCCCGCGCGTGTACATGGACGTGTCGAGCATTCCGCCGCGCTCCATCCTGCGCTACTTTCCGCGGCTGGCCGAAGTGGCGGACAAGGTGCTGTACGGCAGTGACTGGCCCGCGCCCGGCGTGAAAAGCATGGCCGAGAACCTGCGGGGATTCCGCGATCTCGGCCTGCCCGCGGAGGCGGAGGCGAAGATCCTGGATGGTACCGCGCGCACGCTCTTTCCCTAGGTGCGAAGTACCAAGTCAGGGGGGGCACTCACACCTGGTCAGGGTGGGTGTTCGCACTGCGGCCACCAGCGGGGTGTTTGGCTGCGGCCCCCCCTGAAACCCCCCTCGCACGTCGCCGCTGCTTGGCAGCGCCGCCCTGCTCTGCGTTCGGTACGCCCGACCGGGCGCGCCGTCACACTCCTCAGGTCCCGCCGTAGCCGATCGTGACCTTCGTGCCCTCGACGATGACGGGGACCCTGCGCCCGCCGCTGGTGTGGGCGAGCATCTCGTCGAGGAGAGCGCCGGACTTCTTCACGTTGCGATAGTCGACGGAATACCCCTTTCCCGCATAGGCCTCCCGGGCCTCGCTGGTGTAGGGTCAGCCGTCCTTTCCGTAGATGACGACGCGCCGGTCGCTCATATCTTAATTATAGAGACCGCTTCCCGAGCTTCGGCCAGGGGGCGGGGATCGCGCACGGCCGCGGACTCAGGCATAATCGGCGCCAACCGGACATGTCAGCGCCCCCTGCCGTCCCTGACGGCTTCGATCCCCGTGTGCGGGGACTGGAGGTCGCCTCGCCTCCGGCCGCCTCCCTGCCCGGATGGGTCGAGGAGTTCCTGGACGGCTCTCCCGTGGTGCCCCTGCGGGGACGGGGGGGCCGGCCCGAGGTCCGCCGGCGCGACGCGAACGGCTGGCGCCAGATCTCCACCGCCGTCGCCAGCGCCCGCGCCCTCGACGTCCTGACGTTCCAGCAGGCGGTGATGGATGCGTTCGCGGCGGTGTTCGACCAGCTCGGCCCCGCGGGCGCCGTGCATCCCGTGCGCTTCTGGGCCTTCGTCCCCGACATCCACGCGCAGCTCGAGCCGGACCTCGATCGCTACATGGTGTTCAACGCCGCGCGGTTCGCGGCGTTCTCGGCCTGGTACGGCGGACGGGACGCCTTCCCGCGCGCGCTGGCCACCGCGTCCGCGGTCGGCACCTCGGGAGGGGACCTCGTCCTCCATTGCCTCGCCGCGGAGGCGGCCGGGCAGCCCGTGGAGAATCCGCGTCAGGTACCGGCCTATCGCTATTCGCGCCGGTTCGGGCCGATGCCCCCCTGCTTCGCGAGGGCGACGGTGGTACGGCCGCGCGGAGCCGCGCCCCTCCTGATGGTCGGGGGCACCGCGAGCATTCGGGGCGAGGAGTCGATGCACGAGACCGACCTCGCGGCGCAGATGGACGAGACGCTGGCCAACCTCGCCAGCGTGGTCGGCGCCGCCTGGTCGGAAGGCCCCGCGGCCAGCGCGGCGCTGGCCCGCTACCGCCACCTCCGCGCCTACCACCGGCGCGAGGCCGACCGCCGTGAGGTCGAGGCGCGGATGCGGTCGGCCTTCCCCAGGCTCGAGCGGCTCGAACTGCTCTCGGCCGAG
>DASTLK010000080.1:0-12718 GCA_035715025.1 Vicinamibacteria bacterium | reverse complement strand
GCCCGCCGTGATGTCGATGCGAGGGAACAGGGACTGGACGGGACCCAGGGGATGTCCCGTCTCGAGCAGACCCCAGCGCAGCGCGTCGGGCCTGGGATCCGCGTCGGGGAGGCCGAGCATCACGAAGATGCGGCGCGACGCCTGCGGCATCACCGGCCACAGCACGGCGCCGATCAGGCGAATGGCCTCCAGCAGGCGGTACAGGAACGCGTGGATCTCGGTGCGGCGCTCCGGATCCTTCACCGCCTCCCAGGGCGCCTCTGCCACGATCCTCTGGTTGAGCTGCCCGATCCAGCTCCAGACGAGGGCGAGGGCGCCCGCGTAGTCGAGCGCTTCGTAGCGGGCGAACACGGATTCCACGAGGGCCGGCCCGCAGTCCTCGTAGTCCATCTTGCCGGACTGGAAGCGCGTCTCCAGGCCCCGGTTGCTGGCGTCGAGGGAGACCGGGCGTGTGGGGACCTTGCCGTCGCCGAAGCGGGCCGCCATCGTCACCGCCCGCGACACGAGGTTGCCGAGGTCGTTGGCGAGGTCGCTGTTGTAGCGCTTCACCATCGCCCCGTCGGTGAAGTCCCAGTCCTGGCCGAACGAGCCCTCGCGCAGGAAGAAGTAGCGGAAGGCGTCCACGCCGTATTGCGCGATGAGCGCGTCGGGGTCGATGGTGTTGCCCGTCGTCTTGCTGAGCTTGCGCCCGTCGCGGGTGAGCCAGCCGTGCGCGAAGACGCGCGTGGGCACGGGAAGGCCGGCGGCGTGCAACATGGCCGGCCAGACGACGCAGTGGAAGCGGATGATCTCCTTGCCCACGAAGTGCATCCGCTCGTCCGCCTGCTCCCAGAACTTCACGTACTCGGGGGCGTGATCCGCGAAGCCGAGGGCGGTGATGTAGTTGGCCAGCGCGTCCATCCAGACGTAGAAGACATGCGAGGGCTCCTCCGGCACGGGGATCCCCCATTTCACCCGCGCGCGGCTGACGCTGACGTCCTTCAGGCCCTGCCGGATCACGGCCAGCACCTCGTTGCGCCGGCCCGCGGGCTCGATGAGCAGCACCTCGGAGCGGATCTGCTCCTCCAGCCACGACGAGTACGCGGACAGGCGGAAGAAGTAGTTCTCCTCCTCCGTGAACTCGCAGGGCCGTTCGTGGATCGCGCAGAGGTGGCCGGGCTCCTTGAGCTCGTCTTCGTCCTTGAATTCCTCGCAGCGCGGGCAGTACCAGCCGGAGTAGGTCGAGCGGTACACGGCCGGACCCTGCGGGGTCTGCGCCTCTTTGAGCTTGCTCCACAGCGCAAGGACGCCGCGCTTGTGGATCTCGTCGGTGGTGCGGATGAACCGGTCGTAGCTGATGTCGAGCTTGTCCCAGAGCTGCTTGAACCGCGCCGCGATCATGTCGCAGTAGGCCTGGGTGTCCATGCCCTTCTCGCGGGCCGTGCGCTCGATGTTCTGGCCGTGCTCGTCGGTTCCGGTGAGGAAGAAGATGTCCCACCCGCGCAGCCGCCGCGCGCGGGCCAGCGTGTCCGCGGCCACCGTCGTGTAGGCGTGGCCCGGGTGCGGGACGTCGTTCACGTAGTAGATCGGCGTGGTGTGGATGGTGGTCTTCATCGACCCCCCCACCCTATCCCTCCCCCACATACGGGGGGAGGGAAAGTGCTGTGGCGAGATTGGCCCCGGGTATTCCTCGTCATTTGCGATTCTTGGCATGGTACGCGGAGAGTGCCGCGGCCCACACCTCCTTCACCGGTCTTCCCGCCACTTGGGCGCGGGCCAGGCAGTCGTCGAACTCCGGCTGCACGTTGTAGACGCGGCCCTGCCGGCGTGCGATCTTGACCGCGATCGCGCCGAACTCGGTCTCGACGGCGACGGACTCGCGTTCCAGGACCGTGCGGTCCCATTCCTGCCAGCGCACGCCGAGAGTGGTGGTCTCCGCGAACAGCAGCTCTTCGAGGGCGGTTCGGCGCTCCCGCTCCGCGATGACGGTCAGCAGGACGCCGGGCCGGCCCTTCTTCATCTGCACCGGCGTATAGAACGCGTCGAGGGCGCCCGCGGCCAGCAACCGGTCCAGGAGCGGGCCGAAGAGCTGCGGCGACATGTCGTCCATCTCCGCCTCGATGACGGTGACCCGGTGCCCTTCTCCGGCGCCGGTGATTTCGTCGCCGACGATCAGCCGCAGCACGTTGGGCCGCTCCGGGGTGTCCCGGTTGCCCGCGCCGTAACCCACCCCTTCCGGCCTCAGGGCCGGCAGCGGCCCGTAGCCGGTGGCGTGGGCGGTGACGAGAAGAGCGCCCGTCGGGGTGAGCAGCTCGCCGCGCCCGTTGCCGTAGACGGGCACGCCCGCCACGAGCTGCAGCGTAGCCGGCGGCGGCACCGGGTACTCGCCGTGCGCGATCTTGACCGTCCCGGAGCCGACGTTGAGAGGCGAGGCGAGGAAGCGATCGACGTCCAGCCAGCCCAGCCCGATGACCGCGCCCACGACGTCGACGATCGAATCGACGGCGCCGACTTCGTGGAACTTCACGTCCTCGACGTCGATCCCGTGAACGCTCGCCTCCGCTTCACCCAGGCGATGGAAGAGGGCGGAGGAGCGTTCCTTCACGCCGGCCTCGAGCCCGCTCTTCTCGATCATGCGCAGGATTTCGCTGAGCCCCCGATGAGGGTGCGCGTCGGGCGCACCTGCATTCGCGTGCTCGTGCTCGTCGTCATGGTCGTGCTCATGGTCGTGATCGTGCCCGTGCTCGTCATCGGGTCCGTGCTCGTGCAGGTGCACGTCGCCGACGTCGATCTCGTCCCCGATCCGGACGTCGACCTTGGTGGCCTGGATTCCCGCCCGGTCGACCTTGCGCGCTTCCAACCGGTACCCGGTCAGGGGTAGCTTGGCGAGCTCCGCGCGCAGTCGGCCGAGCGGCAGCCCGAGGTCCACCAGCGCACCGAGCACCATGTCCCCCGACGCACCGGACGCGCAGTCGAAGTACGCGATGCGGCTCACAGGAGCCCGCGCTGCTTGAGGCTGACGAACCGCCCGGCGCCCAGCACGAGGTGATCGAGGATCTCGATGCCCATGAGCGTCCCCGCGGAAGCGAGGCGTCGGGTGAGGGCGATGTCCTCCGCCGACGGCTCCGGATCGCCCGACGGGTGGTTGTGGAAGAGGACGAGGGCGGCCGCGCGCGCGACCACCGCCTCCTGGAAGACCTCGCGCGGATGAACCAGCGAAGACGTCAGGCAGCCGACCGAGATCACGGCCTCGCGCTTGAGGCGGTGACGAACGTCGAGGGCGAGGATGCCGAAGGTCTCGACCGGCCGCGCGCCGTAGCGCGGCAGGAGATAGCGCGCCGAATCCGCGGGAGTGCGCAGCGCGGGCAACTCGCCTCGGCCCTCCGAGGCCAGCCGTGCGCCCAGCTCCAGCGTCGCCGCGACCCGCGCCGCCTTCGCGCGGCCGAGTCCCCGCTGCGCTTCGAGCTCGCCGGGGGAGCGGCCGGCCAGACCGCGCAGGCCGGACTCGAGGAGGGAGGCCGCGACGTCGAGAGCGGAGGCGTTGCGCGTCCCCGTGCCCAGCACGACGGCGAGGAGCTCGCGGTTGGAGAGGGCGCCCGCGCCGTGGCGCAAGAGCCGCTCACGCGGGCGGTCTTCCGCGGGCAGGTCGAGCAGGCGCCGCTGCCCGTAGACGGTCCCGGCCTCGCGCGTACCGGAGGACGTGCTCACGTCCCCTCCACGATCGCGGGAAGGAGCGCCGCCGCCGGACCGCGCAGGGACACGTCGGCCAGCGGAGTGAGCGGCGTCGGCTCCGGGTTGATCTCGATGACGAAGGCGCCCGCCGCGCGCGCCACCTGAGGCAGCGCGGCCGCGGGATAGACCAGCGACGACGTGCCGACCACGAGGACGGCCTCGGCCTCCCGTGCCGCCTCGAACGCCCGCGTCATCGGCTCTTCGGGCAGGGCCTCGCCGAACCAGACGACGCCGGGACGGAGCAGCGCTCCGCAGGCGCAGCGCGGGGGGATCTCGGGCAGGGGGAGGCCGCGGTCCTCTCGCGAGTGCGCGCAGGAGGTACAGCGGAGCTGCCAGATGCTGCCGTGCAGCTCGACGACGCGCTCGCTGCCGGCGGCGCCGTGAAGACCATCGACGTTCTGGGTGGCGAGCAGGAACTCCGGGGTCCTCTTCTCCAGCGCCACCAGGGCGCGATGGGCGGCGTTGGGCCGAAGCGGCGCGATGACCTGACGCCGCCACGCGTACCATTCCCAGACCAGGCGCGGGTCGCGGGCAAAAGCCTCTGGGGTCGCGAGATCCTCCGGACGATACTGGCGCCACAAACCGCCCGCACCGCGAAACGTCGGCACGCCGCTCTCCGCGGAGATGCCCGCCCCCGTGAGCGCCAACAGCCGGCGCGCTTCGCGCAGGCGCCTGGTGGCCAGGGCGATGCCTTCCGCGGCCGTCCTCGACACGTCGATGCTGGCTTCGCTCAAACCTGGATCTTAATACGTGGCGTCGGCGGACCGTCAACGGCCGGCCGCGGTGAGCGGCCGTGGGCCATAATGCCTTCAACGTGGTCGCCAGCGGGTCCTCTCCACGACGGACATCCGTGCATCCCCTCCTGGCGATCGTGGCCTTCGTGGCCGGCGTATACGCCATGGGGAGGGGCGGCGCCGCCGTCGTCTCCCAGGGCATCCACGTGACCCTCGCCACCGGCGAGACGCTCCTCGCCGCGCCGAGCCTGCTCATGCTCGCCCTCTCCGGAATCCCCCTCAGGGAAGGCCTGAGCCTGAGGCCGATCACGGCCCGCACGGCGCTCCTGAGCACGCTGGCCGGAGCCACGCTGTGGGCGGCCAGCCTGGGCCTGATGAACATGCAGTTCGCTCTCTGGCGGCCACCGACGGAGTACCTCGACTACTTTCGCGCCCTGCACCAGCTGCTGCGGCCGCAAACACTCGCCCAGGGCATCCTTTCCGTTCTTGCCATCGGACTCATGCCCGCGCTGTGCGAGGAGACGGTGTTCCGCGGCGTCGCCCTGCCCTCGTTCGCCCGGGGGGGTCCCGTCGTCGGTCTGCTCGGCTCCTCCGTCCTGTTCGCGCTCATCCACGTCGATCCGCTGGGCCATTCCGTCGTCTTCCATCGGCTCCCCTTCGCGTTCGCGGTGGGGCTGGGTCTCGCCGGCTTGCGGCTCCTCACCGGATCGCTGGTCCCGTCGATGGTGGCCCACGCCACCCTGAACACGATCACGTTCGCGACCGTCTTCCTGAGCGGGGCCGCCTCCGAGGCGATGGAGCAGCCCCAGGTCCTCTCCGGGTCGCTCCTCCTCCTCGGCGGCGGCGCGGCCACGGCGTGGCTCTTCCGCGCGCTCCGTCGTTGACGCTCCCAGGGAGGGCGCCTAGACTCGCTTCATGAGGCTCACCTCCCGAATCGCAACCTCAATCGCGGTCCTCGCTCTCGGCGCGGCCATGTTTCGGCCGGTGCACGCTCGCGAAGGCTTTCGCATCGCCTCCGTGCGGCCGCCCAACCCGGATTCGCCTCGGGCGCGCGAGCGCGAGACCCAGCTCATCGTGCAGTTCCGGGAGCAGGCGGGCGAGAGGGACGTCGCGCGCGTGACGCGGGAGGCGGGAGCGGCGCGCGTGCGCCGCAGCGCCTTCGGGAACCGGTACCTCGTGGACCTCGACGCCGGCTTCACGACCGGCGAGGCCATGCGACGTCTGGCCCAGGCGCCCGAAGTCGAGTACGCGGAGCTCAACGGGCCGGTGCACGCGTTCTTCAAGCCGAACGACCTCGGGTTCCCCGTGCAGTGGAACTTCCGCATGCTCGACGCCGAGCGCACGTGGGACATCCAGAAGGGGGATCCCTCCGTGGTGGTGGCCATCCTCGACACCGGCATCGCCTTCGAGGATTTCGGCCCCTACCGGAAGGCCCCGGATTTCGGGGGCACGGTGTTCGTGCCGGGACACGACTTCATCAACGAAGACGAGCACGCCAACGACGACAACTTCCACGGCACCCACGTGGCCTCCACGGTCGCGGAGGCGACGGACAACACGGAGGGCGTGACCGGCTTTGCCTTCCGCTGCGCCCTCATGCCGGTGAAGGTCCTCGATTCGAACGGCGACGGCAGCTTCTTCGACGTGGCCGAAGGGATCGATTTCGCCGCGCGGAACACGAGCGTCAAGGTCATCAACCTCAGCCTCGGAGGCGACGGCAGTTCGAACACCGTGCGTGCGGCGGTGGATCGCGCGGTGGCGGCCGGAATCACCGTGGTGGCGGCGGCCGGCAATGACGGCCGCGGCACGATCAGCTTCCCCGCCGCGCTCCCCAACGTCATCGCGGTGGGCGCCTTGGATGGCCGCAAACAGAAGGCGCCGTATTCGAACTTCGGACCCGAGCTGGATCTCATGGCTCCGGGAGGCGACAACCGGCGCGACGACACGGGACCGAACGGCGTTCCCGACGGACGGCCGGACGGCATCCTGCAGCAGACCCTCGATCCCGATTCCGCAGAGCGCGGGATCTTCAACGACTTCGGCTACTTCTTCGTGACCGGAACCAGCCAGGCTACGCCCCACGTATCCGCCCTGGCCGCCCTCCTGTACCGCCAGGGCATCACCGCCCCCGCGGCGGTCAAGGCCGCGATGGAGCAGACGGCGGAGGACCTCGGCGCCTCGGGCCGCGACGACACCTTCGGCAATGGCCTCATCCGTCCCTCCCTGGCGCTGAAGGGCCTCGGCCTGAACCTGAAGTAGGGACACCCTCTCGGACATCCTCCGACCGGTCGGGGAACGGTCCTTCCCCTTGGACTGGTATACTTTGCCGCCTCTAAGCCGGTGACCATGAACGGAGCCTTGGGCGAAGGCGTACTGCCGGGCCTGCTTCGCGAGCTGTACGTCGGACGAAAGTCCGGCATGCTCGGCCTCCACCGCGGCCCTGAACGCCGGGGCTTCCGCTTCCGCAACGGCCACATCGTCCACGCCGATACGAGCGTCCGCGAGGACCGCATGGGCGAGGTCCTCGTCCGACACGGCCGCCTGACCGCCCCCGACCTCAAGCGGGCGATCGGATTCGCGGTGCGCGACAACAAGCGGCTGGGCGCGGTGCTCGTGGAGCTGGGTCTGCTCCCGGCCGACCAGATCGAAGACGCCCTCGCCCTCCATGTGCACGAGATCCTGGCCAAGGTCTTCTCCTGGAGCGACGGAACCTACGAGTTCGCGGCCGAGGAGGAGACGGGCCCCGTCGCCGGTGACACGACGCTGAAGGTCACCACGGCCGAGCTGATCCTCGAAGCCGCGCGCTCCGTCAACGATCCCGACGTCGTGCGCTACAACCTGGGCGACATCGATCGCGTCCTGGGCCTGGCCTCCGACCCCCTGCTGCGATTCCAGCGCGTCACCCTCACCCCGTCCGACGGCTACGTGCTCTCACGCGTGGACGGCACGCTGAGCGCCCGCGAGATCGTGGCCATGATCTCGCTCCCGCGCGACGAGACGCAGAAGAGCCTTTTCGCGCTCCTGTCCACCGGGATGATCGAGTACCTGCCGTTGCCGCCGAAGCCGCGGCCCGCCGACGCCGCCAAGAAGCGCCCCGCGCCCGTGCAGATGGCGGCGGCGCCCGTGCCCGAGCTTCCCCTCGTGGTCCTTCCTCCGCCGCCCACGGCGGCCGAGGCCGCGGCCCAGACCGCCGAGCACGCCGCCGCCGCCCACGACGATCCGCGACGGATGGAGATCCTGGAGGCCTTCACCGGCCTCAAGCACCACACTCACTTCCAGGTCCTCCGCCTGGAGCGCACCGCGACCGAGGCCCAGGTCAAGGAGGCCTACTTCCGGCTGGCCCGCCGCTTCCATCCGGACGTGCACCACGATCCCGCTCTCGCCGATCTGCGCGACAAGATCGAAGCCATCTTCGTGCGCCTCGGCGAGGCCTACGAGGTGCTGCGCAACCCGCGTATCCGCGCGAAATACGAAACCCAGATCAACCCCCCGCCGGCCACGCAGGCTCCCGCTCCGAACGCCCCCGCCCCCCCGCCCGTCAACAAGGAGACGGAAACGCGGGAGGCGGCGGTCGCGATCAAACGCGCGGCCCGGCTCCTCTCCAGCGAGATGTACTGGGATGCGATCCAGGTGCTCGAGCCGGCCGTCCTGCGCGCGGTCGGCAAGCCGCGCCAGGAAGGGCGCGTGCTGCTGGCGCGCGCCTACATGAAGAACGTCAACTGGCTCAAGCAGGGCGAGGAGCTGCTGCAGGAGGTCATGAAGGAGGAGCCGGGGCACGCGGAAGCCTGCCTGCTCCTGGCCCAGATCTACCGCGACCAGGGCCTCAAGGCGCGCGCCACCCACATGCTCCGCAAGGCCGTGGAGCTCCTTCCCGACAACGCCGACGTGCGCGCGGAGCTGGACAAGCTCACCGAGCAGGAGCCGGAGGCGGGGGCCGGCCGCTCGGGCCTCCTGAAGCGGCTCTTCACGCGCGGCTGACCTACTTCGCCTCCCAGAGCGCGTCCATCCTCGTCATCACCGTCGCGTAGACCTCGATGCCGTCCCACAGGTTCTGCAGCCGCAGGTTCTCGTCCGCCGCGTGCTGGTTGTTGTCGTGGTTCACGATGGGCAGCCCGACCACCGGCCGGTCCAGGATGCGCGCGAAGAGCTCCATCCCCACGCTTCCGCCCAGGGTGGGCAGCCGGACGAGGGGCGCGCCGCTCGCCTCTTCGACCGCGCTCGTGAGCGCGCGTGAGAAGGGCAGGTCCATCGACGTGCGCGCGGGCGGATAGCCGGCTCCCCAGTCGAGACGGACGAGGCGAGGGCGCTGGCGCCGCGCCTCCAGCGTCGGGCCCTCGTGCACGACGTCGTAGCCGAGCTTGTGCAGGTGCGCTTCCACCTTCTCGCGCACCGCCGAGGGCGTCTGATCCGGTACCAGCCGGAAGTCGATCGAGGCGCGGGCCTCCGTGGGAATGGCGTTCGCGGCCAGCGCGCCCACGCTCCCCGAGGCCAGGCCGCGCACGTTGAGCGCGGGCAGGAGGATGCGCTCGACCAGGCGGGCCCCGCCGGCCTCGGTGCGAGCGAGCGCGAGCTCGCGGCGCAGCGCGTCGTCCACGTCCGGCACCTCGCGCAGGGCCCGCCTCTCCGTGTCCGTCGGCGGCCGCACGTCGTCGTAGAAGCCCGCCACCTGGATCCGCCCGTCCTCGTCCCGCAGGCCGGCCACCAGATGGGCCAGCTCGAGCGCCGGGTTGGGCGCCCAGTTGCCGTAGTGCCCGCTGTGCAGCGGCCGCGCGGGGCCGTAGAGGGTCACCTCGAGATCGGTGATCCCGCGGGCGCCGAAGTAGATCTGCATCCGGCGCGACTGGTGCACGGGTCCGTCGCACAGGAGCCAGGCGTCGCCCGCGATCTCGCTTCGATACTTCTGCAGGAACGCCTCCAGGTGCGGCGAGCCCGCCTCCTCCTCGCCTTCCAGGAACAGCGCGACGTTCACGCTGGGCCGGCGCCCCAGAGCGTCCAGCGCGTCGAGGGCGGCCAGGATGCCGACGATCGGGCCCTTGTCGTCCGACGCGGAGCGGCCGTAGAGACGCGCCTCCGGCGGATAGGGCGCCCGGCCCATCGGGATCTCGCCGCCGCCGTCCTCGAGGCCGCGGTCGCGGAGGAGAGGTGTCCAGGGATCGCCGTGCCACTGCGCGCGATCGACGGGCTGGCCGTCGTAATGCGCGTAGAAGACGACGGTACGGCGCGCTCCCGGAACGTTCCGCACGCCGTACACGGCCGGCGGCGCGCCAGAGGTCTCGAGCAGGCGCGTCGCCATCCCCCGGCGGGTCAGCATCGCGACGAGGTGATCGGCGTTGGCGCGTATCGGCGACGCCTCGCGGGCCAGGTTGGGCAGCGCGACCAGATCGGCCAGCTCGCGGACGATCTCCGCCTCGTGCGCCTTCCGCCACGCGCGCACGTCCCCCGCCGGCCCCGCCGCGACGGCGCTCGCGAGCAGGACGGCCAGCCCCCCTCTCAGCCACGCCATGCATCCCTCCCTGCGCGCCACACTAACATCCGTCTCCGTCTCCGTCTCCGTCCGTTTAGCCCTTCCGGCGCGATATGATCCGCCGAGGAGAATCCCAACGATGACGACACCCTCCCGCGCCCTCCCCGTCCTCGCCGCCGCCCTCGTCCTCGCCGGCGCCGGTCCCGCCGCCGCCATCGATTGGGCCGTCGGCGTCGAAGGCGGATATTCCGACATGACGAGCGCGCCGAAGTCGGCGAAGGCCATCTTCGACGGCTCGTCGGGAGGGGGCACCGTCGGCGGCTTCATCCGGTTCGGCCTCGGGCAGTCCTTCTTCGTCGAAGCGCACGGCCGCCAGTTCCAGCGCACGGGTGAGCGCGTCTTCGTGGCCGACGCGGGCGGCGACGTCTTCCGGCTCGGCCATCCGCTCAAGATCCGGCTCATCCCCGTGTACGGCGTCATCGGCTACCGGTTCGGCCAGAATTCGCACTTCGCGCCCTACGTCACCGTCGGTCTGGGTGCGACGTCCTACCGGGAAGAGAGCAACGTCGCCGGTCTCGTCGAGACCTTCAGCGCGACCAAGGTCTCGGGCCACGGCGCCCTCGGCGTCGATTACCTCGCCGGCCCCGTGCGCTTCGGTGTCGAGGTGGGCTATTCGACGGTGCCGAACACGATCGGGCAGGAGGGCGTCTCCAAGGTGTACGGCGAGAAGGACGTGGGCGGGCTGACGGTGCTCGCGCGCCTCGCGTTCGGAAGCCGCGCGCCTTAGGCTCGGCGCCAAGCCTCGCGCCTCACACCGTCGACACTGAGACCGCGCCCTTCACTGACCACAGAAGTATCGTGAGGGCCGAAGACCAGCTCGCCCTCGTATTGGTTGTGGCGCCGGCAGCGGAGCGAGATGTTCTCGACGGTGGCCAATCCTCCCAGCGCGTAGGGCACGATGTGGTGGAACTCCAGGAAGGTGCGCTCCGCGCATCTGTGTCCGCCTTTGGAGACGAAGGCGCATCGGCCGCCGTCACGCCGCCAGGCCCCGCGCTGGACGTCCCTCGGGGTATCCCGCGAAGGGACAATGGGTGTTCGAAGCTGCCTATCCGCCCCGGGGCGGATAGGACGTGGGCGCGGCTTGGCGGCCGACCCGATCTTAGCGTTCTCCACCTTCTCGAGGAGAAGGGCGAGGGCGCGGTCGACGATCGCGCCCGGATCACCGTCCGGGATCTCGCGGCGGAGAAGCGCCTGAAGGCGGCGTAGCCTGTCGTGGCTCTCCTTGCCGATCGTGAACTGCACGCGATAGCGCTCCGGCGAAGTGGTCTCGATGATCGGACGGCGCGACGTCAATCGCGGCGGCGGAGAGCTGACCGGAGGCACCGGTTCGGGAGACGCAAGCGTGGCCGCCTCGGCGCGTCGCAGTGGCGACGTGGCCGTGCACATGAGCTTGGGCGCCGGCGTAACTGTTGGGAGTTTCCGGACGGAAGAGGGCACATCCGGTCGTGGCGCCAGCTCCGCGATCAGGGCCTCGATCTCGCGCCGGCTTCGGCCACTGGCCCGGGCGAGGACGGCTTCGTGGTTCTCCGAAGTGAGATGGGGACGCAGCATCCGGACGGAGGTGAGGGACATCGCGCCGGAGGCGAGGGCCGCGAGGATGACGGGAAAGTCTCGGCAAGCGCGAGCCGTATGGATACGGTTGCAAGCGGCGTCCTCGGAGAGCCGAAGCACCTCCGTGCAGTAAGTGAAGAGCGAACCGTGGCCTTCGGCGGCGAAGAGGGCGGGTCGGGCGTCGAGCACGGCCAGGTGCGCCACGAGCTCGACCGTGGCTTCGCGCTCCTTGCCGGCGAGCACGCCGATGCGCGCAAGGAGATCCTGATCCGAGAGGCTAGAGGCGAGAGCGAGGATGTTCGTGTTCATGTCGTATTGGTATCACGGTGATTTTTGGGCCTCAGCCACGGCTTTTGATTGCGCCAGGAGCGTCGCGTCGAGTTCGGCTCTACGCGGGAGATTCCGTCGGCGCGGAAACGGCGCAGAGAGGCAAGGACGCATTCCAGCCGCGGTTGTAGGCGCGAGCGCGCAGCAGAACGAGTGGCGCGCCTGGAAACGCGGGTCCGAAATGTTCGACGTCAGAAAAAATACTTGACGTCAGAAAAAGAGTGGGCGAGCGCCACCAGGACGCGACGCCATCATTCCGTCCGATTCCCCCTATCGCCAAGCCCCATGTCGTCGAGGATGGCCGTGTCCTCACGCCAGCCCTCGCGGACCTTCACGAACAGCCCCAGGAATATCTTCGTGCCCAGGAAGTCCTCGATCTGCCGGCGCGCGGCCGTGCCCACCTCCTTGAGCATGGCCCCGCCCTTGCCGATGAGGATCCCCTTCTGGCTCTCGCGCTCGGCGAAGATGGTGGCCTCGATGCGCACCAGCCCCTCGTCTTCCTTGAAGCTCTCGATCACGACGCCCGTGGTGTAGGGGATCTCCTCCCGGGTCAGGCGCAGGATCTGCTCGCGCACCATCTCCGCCACGAAGAAGCGCTCCGGGAGGTCGGTGAGGAAGTCCTCGGGATACAGGCGCGGCCCCTCCGGCAGGTGCTTCAACAGCAGGGACGACAGCACGTCCACGTTGTCGCCGTCGCGGGCGGAGATGGGCACGACCTCCACGAAGTCGAGGAGAGTCCGGTACTGGTCGATCACGGAGAGGATCTTCGGCTTGGGCACGCGGTCGATCTTGTTGATGGCGAGGATCACCGGGCGGTCGGCCTTCTTGAGCACGTCGCGCACGTAGCGATCGCCGGGCCCGTAGCCCTCGG
>DASTLK010000079.1:0-3118 GCA_035715025.1 Vicinamibacteria bacterium | reverse complement strand
GCGGGGACGCCGGTGAGGGTGAGGGCCGTCGTCCGGAGCGCATTGCGCGGGCGGCCCGACCTGCGCCTCTCCTTCCCGCGGCCGCGGCGGCGAGAGCTGGCCGTCGGCGTCACCCCGGCGGAGACGTTCCTTCCCACCGGTCCCGACGCGGCCGTCGAGGCCACGGTCGAGATCCTGGCGCCACGGCGAGGCCGCTACGTCCTCCGGGGCCCCCGGCTGCGCGTGACGGATCCGCTCCGGCTGGCCGCCGGCAACAGCCTGCGCCACCCGGACCAGGTGCTCCTGGCCTACCCGCGGTTCTATCGCATGGAGGACTTCCTGGTCCCGGTGGGCCGCCGCTATCAGCCGGGCGGGATCCCCCTGTCTTCGAGCCTGGGCGACGCCATCGAGTTCCAGGGTACGCGTGAGTTCCGCGACGGCGACCCCGTCCGCAACATCCATTGGCGCTCCTGGGCGCGCCGCGGGGAGCCGGTGGTGAAGGAGTACCAGGAGGAGTATTTCTGCAGGATCGCGGTCCTCCTCGATACCTTCGTGCCACGCCGACCCCGAGCCCGTGACGCACGCGCCTTCGAGGCCGCCATCTCGGTGGTGGCTTCCATCGCGGACTTCTTCAGCCGCAGCGAGCACATCGTGGACATCCTGGCCGCGGGCCCGGACATCTACGAGGTGAGCGCGGGGAGGAGCCTCGCCTATCTCGAGAACATCCTCGACGTGCTCGCCTGTCTCGAGCCCTGCCCGGAGCCGCCTTTCCGCTCCATCGGCCCGCTCCTCTTCGAGAAGCTCGGCCAGATCACGACCGTGGTGGCGGTGCTGCAGGACTGGGACGAGGCGCGCGAAGGGTTCCTGCGCCAGGTGAATGCGCTCGGGACCGCGGTCCGGGTCTTCATCGTGCGCGACGGAGAAACCCGGCGCGATTGGAGGGCGGCCGGGGCAGACCTCGGCGAGATCAGCCTGATGACGACGGCCGACGTGGAGCGTGCCCTCGCCCGGGGAGTCGCGTGAGCAAGACGAACGGCGCCGTCATCGAGCGGGCCCGCCGGCTCGGCCTGGACGAGGGGGCCCTCGCCCTCCTGCTCCTCTTCGCGGTGGCCGCTTTTGCACGCGCGCGCGCGGAGGCCTTTGCCTGGCTCGCCGTCCTGCCGGTGGCGGCGGCCGTCGCGTTCCGCATCGTCCGCGCGCCGCGTCTCCTTTGCTCGGCGATCGAACGCGCGGCCTGGCTCGCCCTCGGCCTCGTGGCGGCGGTGGTTCTCAACTGGCTCGTCTCGCCGGCCGGGCAGGGAGAACCCGCCCCGCCCCTGCCGGCGGCCGCGGGCTGCGGCTTGGCGCTGCTGGCCGCGCTCCTGCTCTCGGCCCGGGTGCCGTGGCCGCCCGCCCGCGCCGCGGTGCCGGCGGCCCTGGGCATCCTGGTCATCGCCGCCTCGCAGAGCACGACCTCCATGCGCGTGACGGTGGGGCTTTGCGCCATCACGGCCGTCGCCCTCCTGGCGACGCCGAGCGGCGGTGGACCCGGCGCGGTCGCGCGCGTCGCCCGCATCGCGGCCTTTGGCCTGGCGGCGACGGCGGTCGCGGTCTCCATCGCATGGCTGCTCCCCTGGGCCCAGCCGAAGGTCCTGCAGGCCGCCGCGAAGTTTGCCTTCCCCGACGCCGAGACCGGCTTCTCGCTCGAAACCCGGCTGGGCGACGTCGGAGAGCTCAGGCTCTCCCCACGCGTGGTGCTCCGCGTCTGGACGGACCGGCCGCAGAACCTGCGCGGCGCCGTGGCCACCGAGTTCGACGGCCGGGTCTGGCACACTCCGTATCTCGGGATCAATGCGCCGGTGTCTCCGGCCGAGCCGGCGACGGACCCACTCCTCGCCTCTCTTCAAGACGTCGAGGGGACGACGTTTCTGGTGAGCCGGCCCGAGCCCGGCGTCCCGTTGGTGGCGATGCGCATTCAGCAGGTGGCCCCCCTCTCCGGGACCCTCGTGGCCCCTCCCGGGGTCGTCCTCATACGGGGCCCTCAGGCCCGACTGGTCGTCGACGAGCACGGGATCCTGAACCCTCCGGCGCCCGCAGGGAAGGTCTACGGCGTCCTCAACGCTCCCGGCCCGCAGGCCGGCTCCGAGCCTCCCGCGGCGATGCTGGAGGTCCCCCCGGACACCGACCCACGGATCCGCGATCTCGCGGCGCGCCTCGCCGCGGGTGCGGCCACGCCGGAGATCCGGGTCGCCCGCACGATGGAGTTTCTCCAGGGCGAGTACCCCTACTCGCTCCGTATGGGAGCCTTTCGCTCGCGCCAACCCGTGGCCGAGTTCCTGTTCGAGAAGAGGCAGGGCTGGTGCCAGTACTTCGCGAGCGCGGGCGCCCTCCTGCTGCGCCTCGAGGGCGTGCCCACGCGATTCGTCTCCGGCTTCCGGCTCCGCTCCGGCCTGCTGCGAGGCGGCCACTACGTCGTGCGCGAGGCGGACGCCCACGCGTGGATCGAGGTCTGGCTGTCCGGAACGGGCTGGGTGGAGGCCGACCCCACGCCCTCCGCGGGATACGACCTCGCGCACGGCGGGCTCGACGAGGGATGGCTTGCCCAGGCGTGGGAGCGCGTCAAGGGCCTGGTGAGCCGGGTGTGGGCGGCCGCGTGGGGAGCGATGCCGGCGCTCCTGTGGCAAGAGCTGCGGGCCCTGCTCCGCGAGCCCGCGGTGCGCACGTGGGCCTTCCTGGCCGGCGGCGCTCATTCTCTTGCTCGCCGTGATGGCGCGGCGTACGCGGCAACGCCGGCCCGCGACCCTCGCTCGAGCCACCGACGCCGCCCCCGAGCTGGCACGACTCCTCGCCGGCCTGGACCGTACGTGGGCTCGGCGGGGCGTGCCGCGTCCGCCCTCCCGCGGTCTGCTCGAGCACGTACAGCAGATCGAAAACGCGCGCCTGCCTCCCGCCCTGCGGACGGCGGAACAGCACGCGGTGGACGCCTACTATCGCGCGCGTTTCGGGGGCGTGCCGCTGCCGCCGGGGGCGATCGCGGAGATCCAGGCAGGCCTGGCCCGCGCGGAGTCGACGCGCTGAAGTCGAGGTGGGGATGAATCGAGGCGTGCTTGACCTGCTCGCGCCGAGAGCCTACGGTGTCAAGGAATGCGCATACCGGCGA
>DASTLK010000078.1:0-2045 GCA_035715025.1 Vicinamibacteria bacterium | reverse complement strand
GCTCCGCAGCCCGGATGGATGACGCGCACGCCCGTCTTCTCGAAGACGTCCACGTAGCCTCGGCCACGCGCGTACGCCTCGACCGACTCCGAGCCGAACTGGATGTAGAACTCCACGCCCGGCCGGACGGCCCGCCCCGCGTCGAGCGCTTCCTTCATGACCTTGGCGTACATGTCCAGGTCGTCTTCCTTGCCCGCGGTGCAGCTTCCGCCGTATGCGATGTCGATGCGCACCTCGCCCAGGTCGGCGATCACCGCGCCGTTGGTCGGGTCCGAGGGGATGCCCTTGGCCTGGTCTCCCGGCGTCGCCACCATCGGGCGGATCCGTCCGAGGTCGATCGTGTGCACGCCGCCCGCGTACGCGGCACCGGGGTCGGGTCTCACGACCTTGCGACGCAGCTCCTCCAGGGAGGCGCCCGGCCGGCGGGCGGCGATCCAGCGCAGCGTCTCTTCGTCCGCCTCCACCACGCCCGCCTTGGCCGAGCACTCCGTGGCCATGTTGGCGAGGGTGGCGCGCTCATCCGGAGAGAGGGAGGCGAGCCCCGGCCCTCCGAACTCCATCACGCGATCGAGCGTCTCCTGGCGCCTCGCGTGAGTGGCCAGGATGTGGAGCATGACGTCCTTGGCCGTGACGCCCTTGCCGAGGCGGCCCACCAGCTCGAACCGGATGGCCTCCGGGACCTCGACGAAGGTGAAGCCCGCGTGCACGAGCGCCGCGTACTCGGTCGCTCCCACGCCGTAGGCCAGGGAATCGTTCGCGCCGCCCATGCAGGTGTGGCTGTCCGTGGCCTGGATGAAGTCGCCCGGCTCGATGATCCGCTCGCGGGCCACGCTGTGGCAGATGCCGGGCGAGACCCCGTCGCGGGCGGAGAAGTCCAGGACAGACGTCTGGCGCTGGAACGCGCGCTGCAGGTCGCGGAGGACCTGGATCTTGGGCGAGAAGGGCGCCATCTTGGCCACGCCGTCGGCGTAGATGAGGTGGTCCTCGAAGACCGCGAACTTCCGCGGGTCGGCCAGGGCGTAGTCGGGCCCGAACTCCTGGGCGAGGAAGTAGGCCACCTGCGCCGTCGTGAACTCGTGGGAGTAGCCGCCGTCCACGCGCACGCACACCGCGTCCCCGGGCGCGAGGAACACCGGGCCTGCGGCCCCGGCGACGTGCGCGGCCAGGATCTTCTCCGCGATGTTCATCGGGCGCGGGGTGGTGTTGGCCGCGGCCAGCTCCACCTCGCCGCGCGCATACGCCTTGGTGAACGGGAAGAGGCCTCCGTATTCGATGATCTTCTTCGTGATGACGTCGTAGCCCTTCGTGAACTCGTCGAGCGGGACCTGTTCGCCGCGCTGCAGCGGCGTCAGGACGGCGTGATCGCCCATGAGCACGCCCTGCGAGACGTTGTTGCGCGCGTGGATGGGCGCGAAGGAGGCGGCGATGGCGATGCGGATGCCGGACCACTTCTCGGCCTGCACCGCCGTCTCCCGGCTGGAGCCGACGCCTTTGCGGTAGCCGGAGACGATGACCTCGAACCCGCCGGCCATGAGCGAGCCTTCGGGGAAGAGGCGCTCCTTGTTCACGGTGATCCCGGCGTACGCGTTGCGCGCGATGTCCTCCGGCCGGTAGTCGAAGCAGGCCCAGGCCGGCGTCATGGCGTCGGTGTTGATGTCGTCCATGAGGTCGGAGACCCGCAGGTCCTCCATGCGGAGGTCCAGCTCGCCCGAGAGCTGGCGCCGGATGAGGTCGGGGTCCTTGGTCAGGAAGAGGACACGCTTGCCGGGGGTCAGCGAGACCGTGCGCCCGCTCATGGGGTCGATGGCACCCTCCTGGAGCGATTCTACCGGCTTCGCCGTCAGCCGACCGTGATCACGACCTCCTGCCCCTCGATGCGCGCGGGGAAGGAGGGCAGCGGCCGCGCGGCGGGACCGTTCACCACGGACCCCGACGTCGTGAAGCGCGAGCCGTGGCACGGGCAGTCCAGGGTCTTCCCCGGGGCGGCGGGGACGAGGACGGTACATCCCTCGTGCGTGCAGGTGCGTGAGACGGCCACGACGCTC
>DASTLK010000077.1:0-10327 GCA_035715025.1 Vicinamibacteria bacterium | reverse complement strand
ACGCCCACGAAGCCCTTCTCCTCGCCCAGCGGGATGGCCAGGGGAACGACCGCCCGGCCGAACGCCCGCTGCAGCGACTGCATCGTCCGTTCGAAGGACGCGCGGTCGCGGTCCATCCGGTTGACGACGATGAGGCGCGGGATGTCGTTGTCGGCCGCGTAGCCCCAGACCTTCTCCGTCTGGACCTCGACTCCGGCCACGCTGTCGACGACGACGAGGGCGGCATCGGCCACGCGAAGCGCCGAGCGCGCCTCGGAGAGGAAGTTCGCGTACCCCGGCGCGTCGAGCAGGTTCAGCTTGGCCTTGCGCCATTCCCCGTAGGCCACGGCCGTCTGCAGGCTGATCTTCCGTTCGATCTCGTCGGGATCGAAGTCGGTGACGGTCGTGCCGTCGTCCACGCGGCCGAGGCGGTTGACCGCGCCCATGTCGAAGAGCATCGCGGAGACCAACGACGTCTTACCGCACCCTCCGTGGCCGACGACGGCCACGTTGCGGATGGCGGATGGCTCGTAGACCTTCATGCCGAAAACCCCCCCCGCGCTCGTTGTCGCGCGGCTGTTGGTGGTCGTTCGTTCATCGTAAGCAAGCGCGTCCGACTGTCGGTGGCCGCCGTTCTCCTCGGGGACGCCGCGAGAGGGGGGGACGGGCCGGCTCGACAGGGCAGCGGCCGCGTGGGCCGCGGGGCCCCAGGGCCGGCCGAAACCGGATCATAACAGGCAGGCGCCTATAATGGCCAGATGCGGGCTCTGCGCGCACGCGTCCTGGTGGCCGTCGACGCGACGGGAGTGGCCGGGGCCTCCGTCTCCGGCGGCCCGGGCACGCCGCGCATCCGGTCGTTCGCGCGGGCTCCGCTCCCCCCGGGGGCGCTCGTCCCGGGACCCTTCGACCCCAACGTCGTGGGCGGGCCCGAGGTGGAACGGGCCCTGAGCGAGGTGGCGGCGGGGGTGGAGGGCGGCCGCGGCCCGGTCGCCCTGATCCTTCCCGAGGGAGTGGCGCGGACCGCCCTTCTCGACGTCCCGGCGGGGGTGACGGCGCGCGAGTTCGCCCGCTACCGGATCACGGCGGGGCTGCCGTACGCGCCGGACGAGGCGCTGGTGGACGTGCTGCCGCTTCATGGGGGGCGGGTGTTGGCGGCGGCGGTCCGCCGCAGCGTCATCGAAGGATACGAAGCCGTCGCGGCTGCGGCCGGGCTCGACGTCGAGCGGCTGGACCTGGCTCCGCTGGCCGCGCTCTCCGCTCTCGCGCGCGAGCCGCGCGGCACCGCGGTCTCGGTGGACGTCATCCTCGGCGATCGCGCCCTCTCCCTGGCCGCCTGGCAGGGAGGAGTGCTGCACGTCTTCCGCACGAGGCGGCGCGAGGCCGGCCCGCGCGAGCCGCTCTGGCTCGGACGAGAGGTGGACCGGACGGCGGTCCTGGCCGGCAACGGGTCCGCTCCACGCATCCGCGCCGTCGGTCCGGGCACGGTGGCGCTGCTGCGCGCCTGGCAGGACGAAGGCCGCACGGGCGAGCCGGGCTGGCGCGCGGAAGGAACGCTGCCCGTGGAGGCCACGGAGCTGGCCTGGCTGGGCGCGGCCCTGGCCTGACCGCGATGCGCGACTTCTCGAGCCGCACGCGCCGCCGCCCGCCCCAGCCCGTCGATCTGGGGCTGATCGGCGTCGGCCTGTTCACGCTGATCTTCGCGGGATACGCGACGGGCACGTCGTGGGCTGATTTCAAGCGCGCGCGCCAGCACGTGGCCGACGTCCAGCGCGACACGCGGGCGGCGCAGGCGCGCCTGAAGACGATGGAGGCACGCTCCGCGCCCACGGCGGCCCTGGCCACGCAGGCCCTGCTGAGCGCGGACGCGGCGCCGCCGCGGCTGCTCTCCGACCTCGCCGCCCTCATGCCGGCGGACGTCAAGCTCGACTCCCTGGCCCTCACCTACGGCGACGGGATCGGCATGACCATCCTGGTCTCGGCGAAGAGCGCGGGCGCCTACGAGGCCTTCCTCCAGCGGCTGGAGGGCTCGCCCCTGTTCGACGACGTCGTCCCCGGAGAAGAGGCGCGCGACGGCGGAGTCACCGCGTCCATCCAGATGCGCTACCGCGGAGGGTCGCGGTGATCGCGCGCGGGATCGCGGCCGCGCTCCTGGCCGGGGCCATCGTCCTCTACTCCGCCGTGGCCCTTCCCATGCGGCGCCAGGCCGCGGCCGCCGCGGACGACTATCGCCGGGCGCGCGACGAAGCCCGTGACATGCGCGGGCGCCTGGCCCGTCTGGAACGGCGCGACGCCGCCCACCTGCGCGCGGCCACCGCCCTCGCCGGGGCGACGCCGGCCGGCACCGTGCAGAAGGTGCGACGCTCCGTGGTGCAGGCGCTCCAGAGCGCGCGGGTGTCCGGCGTGCGCCTCGGCGTGACGGCGGCCCGAGCGCCCTACGCGGCGCGCGTGCACCTGAGCGCCGTGGGCCCCTTCCCCGAGGTGGTGGCGCTGGCGGGCCTCATCGCGCGGCCGGAGACCGGAGTCGTGCTCGAGCGCGTCCGCCTGGGACCCCGCGCGGAAGGCGTGATGCTGGAGCTCGACGGAGTGACCCTCGGGCCCGGGCAATGAGAGGCCGGGTCATCGCCCTCACCGCCCTGGCCGCGGTCCTCGCGTTCTACCTGCTGCGGGAGGCCGGGGGGCCCGGCCCCTCGTCGGGGGGACCCGATGCCGCTCGGGCGACGCCAGCCGTCACGCTCGTCGGCGATGCTTCGGCCGCGCCCAGCCCGCCGCTGCGAAACGTGTTCGAGTACGTCAGCGCCGCGTCGCGCCCGGCGGCGCCCACGCGCAGCCTGCCGGCGGTGGCGCCGGTCGCGCCCGCGGCGCAAGCCTCCCTCGGGCCGCCACCTCTCCGCCTGGTTGGACTCCTCCGGCGAGGAGCTCAGGTCAAGGCGGCCCTCGCCATCATGGGTGAGACGGTCGTCCTCGCCTCCGGCGAGTCCGCCGGCGGTTACACGGTGTTGTCGATTGATGACGATGAAGGAGTGCGGGTGAGAACGCCCGACGGCGGCACGATCGTCCTGGTCCCGACGTCCGATCGATGACGGAAGCCGACCGCGGGACGGCTACGTACGGGTCTTACGGAACGCAACGTTCAGGATGCCCTCCAGGAAGAGCCGTGCCGCGCCGATTCCCAGAGCGACACCCGTGAGGGCTGTCGTGACTTCGACCATGACCTGCATCTCCGCCTCCTGCCCTTCCTCAGGAGCAAGACGCATGCCGAGGACTTGCCAGCGGTAAGTCACGTGCATACGGGCTGTTTGCCGAGGGCCGCCGTTACGAGCGTGTGCGAACCTCCGCGCTTTCGTGTAAGACCTGACACGTCCGTCGCCGGCGCAACCGCGTCGGAGACAAGCAGATAGACCGACGCGTTCGTCGCGTTGAAAGGCGCGTGGGCGCATGATATTTTCCACGCGACTCGCGGTTGCGAGACAGAAAGAGAGAGAGCCGAGCTGAGGGCGCCCTCCATGCCCAAGAAAGAGAAGTTCGGGAAGTTCGTCCTCCTCGACGAGGTCGAGACCACCGGCCTCGGCACCGAGTACCGCGCGGCCAAGCTCAGCCCGACCGGTCTCGAGAAGATCGTCGCCGTCCTCCGTGTCCGGCCAAACCTCTCCGCCAACGCGGAGACGGTGAAGAGCCTGATGGAGCAGGTGAAGTTCGCGGCCCAGCTTCAGAACGCCAATATCGTCAAGCTGTTCGGCGCCGGCAAGATCGACGCGTCTTTCTACATCTCGCACGAGTTCATCGAGGCCAAGAGCCTGCAGGCCGTCTTCAACCGGGGCCGGCAGGAGGGCTTCCCGTTCTCGGTGGACCACGCGCTCCTGATCGTCAGCAAGGTCTGCTCGGCCCTCGAGTACGCGCACGCGCGCAAGACGGAAGGCGGCGTCCGCTACTTCCACGGCATGGTCACGCCGTCGAACGTGATCGTGTCGTACGAGGGCGAGGTGCGCACGCGCGGATTCGGCTACTGGCCGGCCCGCGTGCGGGAGGCGGGTGGCCTCACCGAAGAAGAGACGATGTACCTCGCGCCGGAGCAGGCGGCGGGCGGCGTGGGCGACACGCGGTCGGACCTTTTCGCGGTCGGCGCCCTCCTCTTCCAGATGCTCACGGGCGAGGCGTTCTTCCAGGGCGGACGCGCGGTCGACATCGCCAAACGGGTCGCCGACGCGAAGCTCTTGAATCCCACGACGGACGACGACGCGCTCCCGAAGCCGATCCGGGAGATCCTGCGGCGGTCGCTGACCCAGGATCCGGCGGAGCGGTTCGCGGAAGTGCAGGAGATGCGCAAAGGCGTGGACACGCTCCTGTTCTCGGGAGACTTCGCGCCGACCACGTTCAACCTCGCCTTCTTCATGCACTCGCTGTTCCGGGACGACATCGACCGCCAGACGAAGACGCTGAAGGAGGAAAGGGAAGCGAGCTACCTCGAGTACATCACCGAGGACGTGCGCAACGCGCCGGCCACCCTGCCGCCCATGCCCGCGCCGTCCGCGGCGGCCATCGCGGCCGCCGGCGCCGCGGCCGCCTCGGCCTCGGCCTCTCCGAACCCGGTCCCGGCCCCGGTCGCCGTGGCGGCCTCGGCCTCACCGGGCCCGGTCCCATCCATCGTGGCCAGGCCGGCGCCGGCGGAGGCGCCACGTCCGAGCCAGGCGCTGCCCCTGGTGCCGCCCCCGCCCAAGCACGCCGCCGCGGCGCACGCAGGCGCCAGCGGTTCGCACGCGCCGGCGTCCAGCGGCTCCGGTGCGGGGCATGCGGCCGTACATCCGCCGGACACCGTCTCCGCCCGCGAGGCCGCGGCCGGTTTCACCTTCCACAAGGGCGGCAAGACGGTCAGCAAGATGCCGCTCATCGGCGGCCTGGCCGCCGTCCTCCTCATCGCGGCCGTGGGCGCCGCCCTCGTCCTCAAGGGACGCGGCGCGGCCGCGACCCCGTCCACGACGACGCCCCCGCCGACCACGATGAGCGCGGAGATGATCGCCCTTTCGCAAAAGGCCAAGGACCTGGAAGCGAAGCTCCAGGCGCTGGAGGCGGAGAAGGCGGCCGCGTCCGCGAAGGCGGAAGAGGACGCGCGCAAGAAGGTCGAGGCCCAGGCCCGGGCGCGCGGCCAGGCCGTCGACCCGGAGGCCCTGGCCCGCGCCCAGGACGACGCGCGCAAGAAGGCGCAGGCGGAGCAGGATCGGAAGGCGCAGGCGGACCGGAAGCGGCTGGAGGACGAGCAGAAGGCCGCGGAGACCCAGCTCGCGGAGGAGCAACGCCGGGCGGAGGAGGCCCGCACCGCCGCCGCGGCGGCCGCGGCCGCGTCCCAGGCGCCGCCCACCACCGTCGCCGCCGCCCCGCCGCCCCCCACCACGGTCGCGGTCAAGCCCGGCTCCCTGGTCGACGTGAACGATGCGGGCGTGATCGCGCCCGTGGCCCTGAACAAGCCGAGCTTCACGTATCCCCCGATCGCCCTGCGTCAGAGGATCGAAGGCAAGGTCGACCTGACCGTCCTCGTGGACGAGCGAGGCGGAGTCGCGGACGCGCGTGTCGTCTCCGGCGCGGGCGGGAAAGCCGGGCTGAACGAGGCGGCCAGCGAGTACGTGCGGCGTTGGAAGTTCCGGCCGGCGACGAAAGAGGGCGTGCCGGTCAGGACGTGGACGCCTGTCAGCGTCGTCTTCATGTTGCCGCGCTAGCTATGGGCAACGCGGAACCCGCCCCCGCGCGGCTCAGCGCGGGGGCGCATTAATTGAAAAAGGCGCCGCGCTGAGCCGCGCGGCGCCTTCGGGCCGGCTGACGAGATTAACTTCCTAGTACATCCCGCCCATGCCGCCGCCGCCGTGGCCGCCGCCCGCGGGCGCTTCCGGCTTCTCCTCCGGGATCTCGCTCACGAGAGCCTCGGTGGTCAGCAGGAGCGACGCGATCGACGACGCGTTCTGCAGCGCGGAGCGGACGACCTTGGTCGGGTCGATGACGCCCGCCTCGACCAGGTTCTCGTACTTCTCGTTGAGGGCGTTGAAACCCTCCTCGGCCGCCTTGGACTCGCGGACGCGGGCGACGACGACCGCGCCCTCCTTGCCGGCGTTCTGCGCGATCTGGCGGAGCGGCTCTTCCAGGGCGCGGCGGATGATGTTGATGCCGACCTGCACGTCGCCGGTCTCCTTCAGGGCCTCGACGGCCTTGCTGGAGCGGAGCAGGGCCACGCCGCCGCCGGGGACGATCCCCTCTTCGACGGCCGCCTTGGTCGCGTGCATCGCGTCCTCGACGCGGGCCTTCTTCTCCTTCATCTCCGTCTCGGTGGCCGCACCCACGCGGATGATGGCCACGCCGCCCACGAGCTTGGCCAGACGCTCCTGGAGCTTCTCGCGGTCGTAGTCGGAGGTGGTCTCCTCGACCTGGGTGCGGATCTGCTTGACCCGGCCCTCGATGTCCTTGCTCTTGCCCCCGCCCTCGACGATCGTCGTGTTGTCCTTGTCGATCGTCATCTTCTTGGCCTTGCCGAGGTCGTCGAGCTTGATGTTCTCGAGCTTGATGCCGAGGTCCTCGGTGATGGCCTTGCCGCCGGTGAGGATCGCGATGTCCTCGAGCATGGCCTTGCGCCGGTCGCCGTAACCGGGCGCCTTGACCGCGGCCACCTGCAGGGTCCCACGCAGCTTGTTGACGACCAGGGTGGCCAGGGCCTCGCCGTCGACGTCCTCGGCGATGATGACCAGGGGCCGGCCGAGCTTGGCCACCTGCTCGAGCACGGGCAGCAGGTCCTTCATGCTGGAGATCTTCTTCTCGTGGATGAGCACGAGCGCGTTCTCGAGCACGACCTCCATCCGCTCGGGGTCGGTCACGAAGTAGGGGGAGAGGTACCCGCGGTCGAACTGCATGCCCTCGACGACCTCGAGCGAGGTCTCGAGAGTCCGGGCCTCTTCGACCGTGATCACGCCGTCCTTGCCGACCTTCTCCATCGCTTCCGCGATGATCTTGCCGATGGTCTCGTCGTTGTTGGCGGAGATGGTGCCGACCTGCGCGATCATGTTGCCCTTGACCGGCTTGCTCAGCTTCTTGAGCTCCTCGGTCACGGCCGCGACCGCCTTCTCGATCCCGCGCTTCACTTCCATCGGGTTCGCGCCGGCGGTGACGTTCTTGATGCCCTCGCGGTAGATGGACTGCGCGAGGACGGTCGCGGTCGTCGTGCCGTCGCCGGCCACGTCCGAGGTCTTGCTCGCGACCTCGCGCACCATCTGCGCGCCCATGTTCTCGAGCGCGTCCTTGAGCTCGATCTCCTTGGCCACCGTCACGCCGTCCTTGGTGATGATGGGGGAGCCGAACTTCTTGTCGAGGACGACGTTGCGTCCCTTGGGACCGAGCGTGACCTTCACCGCGTCGGCCAGACGATTCACGCCGCGGAGGATGGCCTGGCGCGATTCGTCGCCGTAAGTAATCTGCTTCGCCATGTGGAACGGATCTCCTTAATTAATTAGCCGAGAATCGCCAGAACCTCGTCCTCGCGGAGGATGAGGTATTCCTGGCCGTCGATCTTGATGTCGGTGCCCGAATACTTGCCGAAGAGCACGCGATCGCCGGCCTTGACGTCCATGGCGACCTTCGTACCGTTCTCGAGGACCTTGCCGTTGCCGGCGGCGATCACTTCGCCCTCCTGGGGCTTTTCCTTGGCCGTGTCGGGGATGATGATCCCGCCCTTCACGGTCTCCTTCTCCTCGATCCGTCGGACCAGCAAGCGGTCATGTAGCGGACGCACGTTCATACGGATCACATCTCCTTTAGGATGAATGGGTTGTAGGTGAGCGTGAACATCCCTTGGGCCCCACGGGCGAACGTTAGCACTCTCACCATGCGAGTGCCAAATATAGGCGGGGCCACTGCGAGTGTCAAGAGCCGGGATGGTCAAACGGACGGGGAACGCTAGACGTCGTCGGAGACGGGCACGGAGACGGGATCGGCGATTCCCGTCTCCCTCTCCGATCCCTCCTGGCCGACCGCCCGGTCCGTTTGGCGATTACGAGTTCAGATCTTGTACTCCTCGATCTTCTTGCCGAGGGTGTTCCGGTGGATCTGGAGATCCTTGGCGGCCCGAGAGAGGTTCCCGCTATGGCGCTGCAGCACGCGGGCGATGAACCGCTTCTCGAACTCGCGCCGGGCGTCCGTGAAGAGGATTCCGCGGTCGATCATCTCGGAGACGAGTGTGTCCAACTGCTGCTTCACGGAGTGACGCTCCCTTAGCCGGCGGCGACGACCGCGGAACGCGGCGGGCCGATGGTCCCTCGAGGCCTTGAAGTCTGCGCCAGGGAGCGGAGGAGGGCGGTGATGGTCCTCACCGCTTCTCCCCGCTCACACCAGGCTCGTCGCGCGCCGTGAGCGGTGTGCCCGTCAGGCGCGCGTAGGCCTCGAGGTACTTTTCTCGAGTGCGGGTCACGACGTCTTCCGGTAAGGGGGGTCCCGGAGGACGCTTGTCCCAGTCCAACGTCTCAAGGTAGTCACGCACGTACTGCTTGTCGAAGCTCGGCTGCGCGCGGCCGGGCGCATATCCGTCACGCGGCCAGAAGCGCGACGAGTCCGGAGTGAAGGCCTCGTCGATCCAGACCACGCGGCCTCCGCTCGTCCCGAACTCGAGCTTGGTGTCGGCCAGGAGGATGCCGCGCCCTTCCGCGTGGGCGCGCGCGCGGCCGTAGAGGGCGAGGGTGAGGTCACGCAGCTCGGCGGCCCGCGCGGCCCCGACGAGGCTCGACATCTGCGCGTACGAGATGTTCTCGTCGTGGCCAGTCTCCGCCTTGGTCGAAGGCGTGAAGATCGGCTGCTCGAGGCGCTCCGACTCGCGCAGGCCCCTGGGCAGCTCGATCCCGCAGACGGCGCCCGTGCGCTGGTAGTCCTTCCACCCCGATCCGACGAGGTAGCCGCGCGCGACGCATTCGACGGGGAAGGGCTCCGTCTTCTTCACGAGCATCGACCGGCGCTCGAGCTGGGCGCGTACCGCGTGCAGCTCGCGCGGGTATTCGTCGACGGTGGCGGAGATCACGTGGTTCGGCACGAGATCGCCGAGGAGGCGGAACCAGAACAGCGAGAGCTGGGTGAGGACGGCGCCCTTCGCAGGGATGGGCGTGGGCAGGACCACGTCGAACGCGCTGATGCGATCGGTGGTGACGATGAGCAGGCGATCGCCGAGGTCGTAGACGTCGCGCACCTTGCCCCGCCGCCAGAGCGGCAGTCCGGGTATCGACGTCTGGCTGAGAGTCGAGGAAGCGTCGAGTGTGTCCATGGGTCCTGAATGAGAGGGGCGGGAGTCTACTGGAAGCGCAAACACGAACGCAAGAGAGATTTTTCCCGACGAGTTCGCGACGGAAAGTGCGCGCGAAGAAAAATCGATGGCGTCGCGCGCGCGCGCGTAGAATCGATCGCGGCGCGTCGCGCGATCGCATCGCGCGCAGGGCGCGGCGCAGGACCTAGGGAGTCTTCTCCGCGACGGCGGCCGCGCCGCGCAGGCGCACGTCGCCGTGGCTCGTGCTCAGCACGACGGCGTTGCCGCCTCCGCCGAGCGTGGCCGTGAGCTTGCCCGGGCCCATCTGGGTCGCGCTCAGCCCGGGGACGTCGGTCGTGATCTCGCCCGACTGCGCGCTGGCCTGGACATCGATGCGGCTGCCCGCGGGCACGTCCAGCTCGATCGCGCCGTGTGTCGCCGTGACCTTGACCGCGGCGCCGATCGCGCCCGTGGGCACGAGTCGCACCATCGCCCGCTCCGCCTCGATGTCGACGGGGCCGCGGAAGCCGTCGAGCACGACCTCGTCGCCGGAGGCGCGCACGCGCGCGCCTTTCTCCAGCCCGCGAGCGCGCACGGCGCCATGGCTCACGGTGACGGTTGCCGGGCCGCCGATGCGGGTGAGCGAGACGTCGTCGAAGCTGGCCTGGGCGTCGACCGCTCCCGTCACGTCGGTGAGGGAGACCTCGCCGTGCTCGGTGTGCACGCGGGCATCGCCGCCGACCTTCTCGAGGGTCACGCCCTGGAAGCTCGTCTCCACCGAGGCGCGCCCGGTCACGTCGACGCCGCGCACCGCGCCGTGCTGGGTATGGACGTCGAAGTCGCCGTGGACGGCGTCCGCGGTCACGTCTCCGTGCGCTCCGCTCACCACGAGCCCGCCCACCCGCGTGGCCGAGACCTCGCCATGCTGCACGTCGAGGGTCGCCTTGCCCTCGACGTCTTCGATGGTCACGTCGCCGTGGCGGTTCGTCAGCTTGAGGTCGCCCTTGATGCCGGTGGCGCGGACGTCGCCGTGCCGCGCCTCGATGTCGGCGGGACCGGCGACGCGCTCCACGCGTACGGTGTCGAAGGAGG
>DASTLK010000076.1:0-5972 GCA_035715025.1 Vicinamibacteria bacterium | reverse complement strand
CCTGGCCCTGGCCGCCATCCTGGGCATGTGCCTGCTCGCGGTGAGCCTCTTCCAGGTGCTGCTGGCCTCGGACCAGGAGCCGCACGTCACCGTCATCGCGATCCTCTCCACGATGGTGGTCGCGCTGCTGTTCAGCCCGGTCAAGAACCGCATCCAGGAAGGGATCGACCGCCTCTTCTTCCGCGAGCGCTACAACTCGCGGCGCGCGCTGCTGCGCCTGTCCCAGGACCTCAACGCGGACCTGGACCTCGGACGCATGGCGGAGCGGCTGCTCGAAGGCGTGCACGACGCGCTGGGCGTGAGCTCGCTGGCCCTGTTCCTGCCCCATGACGACGGCGGCTTCTGGATCTTCAAGGACCTCGGCTGCACGCCCGCCGCCTGCCTGGCCCACCTGCCGCCCGGAGGCTCGCTGGTGCGCGCCCTGGCCGCGGGCGAGCCCGTGCTGGCGGAGGCGCACGCCGAGCTGTACCCGGAGGCGGGGCCGCTGGACCTCTCGCACTACTTCCCCTGCCGGGTGAAGGGCGAGGTCATTGCGATCCTCGGCGTCGGCCGCAAGGAGATGTTCGATCCGCTCAACAGCGAAGAGGTCGACGTCCTTCAGGCCCTGGCCGGCCAGGCCGCGACCGCGGTCATGAACGGCCGGCTTTATCACAGCCTGCGCGAGAAGGCGGACGAGCTGCAGGAGCTGACCGAGTACAACGAGAACATCATCGAGAGCATGGACTCGGGAATCCTGGTCCTGAACCTGGACGGCAAGGTGGTGCGCTGGAACCGGGCCATGGAAGGCCTGTACCGCCGCCAGCGCGACGAGGTCCTCGGCCACGGCCTGGACGAGATCTTCCCGGAGGCGTTCCTGGACGCGCTGCGGGGGAGCCTCGTGCTCGGCCGCAACGAGGAGATCGCGAACATCTACAAGCTGCACCTGCCCTGCAGCGACGGGCGGGCCCTGCGCGTGAACGTCTCCGTGGCCCCCTTCAAGGTCGGCTCCGGCGAGCGCTGCGGCACCATCGTGATCGTGGACGACGTGACCGTGCGCATGGGCCTGGAGGAGCAGCTCCAGCACTCGGAGAAGATGGCCTCCATCGGCATCCTGGCCGCGGGCGTGGCCCACGAGGTGAACACGCCCCTCACCGGCATCTCGTCCTACACGCAGATGCTGCGCCAGCAGATCAAGAACGACGACCCGCGCTCCGCCCTCCTGGAGAAGATCGAGAAGCAGACCTTCCGCGCGGCCAAGATCGTCAACAACCTGCTCAATTTCTCGCGCTCCTCCAAGGCCGAGTTCGAGAACCTGGACACCAACAAGGTCCTCCTCGACGTGCTCTCGCTGCTCGAGCACCAGCTCGAGCGCGGCCGCATCAAGGTGCGCAAGGAACTGAACGACCTGCCCCTCGTGCGCGGCAACGAGAACCGCCTGCAGCAGGTCTTCTTCAACCTCATCCTCAACGCGCGCGACGCCATGCCCAAGGGCGGCTGGTTGACGCTGGCCACGCGCGCGGAGGACGATGCGGTCGTGGTCGAGATACGCGACACCGGTCACGGCATCAAGCCGGAGCACGTGCGCCGGATCTACGATCCCTTCTTCACGACCAAGGGCATCGGCCGCGGCACCGGCCTGGGCCTCTCCATCTCGTTCGGGATCGTGCAGGAGCACGGCGGGGCCATCTTCGTGGAGAGCGTGCCCGGCCAGGGCACGACGTTCCAGGTGGCGCTGCCCTCCCTCGCCGCCGCGGAAGCCGCGCGTCGGTGAGCGCCGAGAACGTCCTCGTCATCGACGACGAGGAGGTGATGCGCGACGTCCTGCAGAGCCTGCTCGAGGAAGCGGGCTACCGCGTCACCCTCGCCCACGACGGCATCGAGGGGCTGGCCCTGGCCCGCAAGCAATCCTACGAGGCGGCCATCGTGGACGTCATGCTGCCGGAGCTGGGCGGCCTGGAGGTGCTCGAGGAGCTCAAGAAGGTCGACGCGGAGCTCGTCGTCCTCATGATCACCGCCTTCGCCTCCGTGGAGACGGCCATCCAGGCCATGAAGAAGGGCGCTTTCGACTACGTCACCAAGCCCTTCAAGCACGAAGAGGTGCTGCACATCCTGCGCAACGGGCTGGAGCAGCGGCGGCTCAAGGACGAGAACCGCGACCTGCGGCGCGCGCTCAAGGACCAGGCCCGCTTCACCGAGATCGTGGGCAAGAGCCCGCGCATGCAGCAGGTGTTCGGCCTGATCTCGCAGGCCGCGCCCTCGCGCTCGACCATCCTCGTGGTGGGCGAGAGCGGAACAGGCAAGGAGCTGGTGGCCAAGGCCATCCACACCAACTCGCCCCGCGCGGAAAAGCCCTTCATAGTGGTCAATTCCGGGTCGTTGCCGCACGACCTCCTGGAGTCGAACCTCTTCGGCCACGTCAAGGGCGCCTTCACCGGCGCCGTGTATTCGAAGAAGGGCCTCTTCGAGCTGGCGGACAAGGGCACGCTGTTCTTCGACGAGATCGGCAACATCCCCCTCGAGACCCAGGCCAAGCTGCTGCGCGTCATGCAGGAGCGCGAGTTCATGCGCCTGGGGGGAACGGACACGGTCAAGGTGGACGTGCGCATCGTGGCCGCCACCAACATCGACCTGCGCCGGGCCGTCGAGGACAACCGGTTCCGCGAGGACCTCTACTACCGGCTCAACGTCATCGCCATCCAGCTCCCGCCCCTGCGCCAGCGCAAGGAGGACATTCCGGCCCTGGTCGCCCACTTCGTGGACAAGTACGCGCGCGAGAACACGAAGAACGTGACCGGCGTGAGCCCGGAGGCCCTGCAGGCCCTCATGGACTACGACTGGCCCGGCAACGTGCGCGAGCTGGAGAACGTGATCGAGCGGGGAGTGGTCCTGACCACGGGCACCCAGATCGGGCGCGAGCTGATTCCCGACCACGTGCGCACCGCGCCCAGCTTCCACGTCCCGCACCTGACCGTGCCCCCCGAGGGCATCTCCCTGCGCGACGTCATCGCGAACTTCGAGCGTCGCCTGATCGAGTCCACCCTCGAATCGACGGCGGGCGTGCAGAAGGAAGCGGCGCGCCTGCTCGGCCTCAAGCCCACCACCTTGAACGAGATGATCAAGCGGCACAACATCCTGCTGCCGCGCGAGCGCGAACGGGACCGGCGGGCCAAGGATCTCGACGAGCCCGCGGAGAAGATCACTCCCGCGTAGCCGGCGCTGCCCGCGGTTGACAGTGCGGGAGGCCCTTGATAGCCTCACTCTCTCGCGCCGCCGTATCTGCCACCACCCGTGCGGGTTAACGGAAGGCGGACGCGGCGGAGAGCCTGAACCAGATGGCCTTCCAAGGCTCACTCGCTGAGCTTCACCTCCCCGACATCATCCAACTCGTCAGCGTCAGCGGGAAGACCGGTGTGTTCCACCTGGTCGACGGGAACCTCAAGGGCCAGATCTACCTCCACGAGGGGCGCATCGTGCACGCCACCCTCGACGACGTGTCGGGCGAGGAGGCGGTGTACGCGCTCGCGATCTGGAACCAGGGCGACTTCAAGTTCGAGCCGGCGGCTCCGAGCGACGTGCGGACGATCTCGAAGAGCAACACGAACCTCCTCATGGAGGCGGCGCGGCGGCTCGACGAGTGGCGCGTCCTCTCGAAGAAGATCCCGTCCGTCGAGATGATCCCCGAGTTCGTCGTGCAGGAGAACCGGGAGGGGCAGATCAACCTCAACACGAGCGAGTGGTTGATCCTCTCCAAGATCGACAGCCAGCGCAGCGTCAAGACGATCGGCCAGGCCAGCGGCCTGAGCGTCTTCGACGCCGCGAAGATCCTCTACGGCCTGATCGCGACCGGGCTCATCCGCCTTCGCGACCCCGCGACCGCCCCTACACCCGCTGCGCCCGCGACCCGGCCGCGCACGGGCAGCTTCCCCGCCATGCCCGCCGCACAGGCCGCTCCGGCGGCGGGGGCCACGGCGGCGCCGGCGACGGAGCTGGTGGCGCGGCTCAACAAGGTGCGCGACGTATGCAACCACGTGCTCGGCGCCGTGGGCGAGAGCGTCGTGAACAAGCACTACCTGAAGGCGAAGTCGGAGCTGGAGCGCGGAGCGGGATGGGAGGCCGTCGAAGAGGCCATCAACCAGATCGCGCGCGCCACCTCGATCCTGAAGGGCCCATCCACGACGGATGCCCTCTTGGAGCAGCTCAAGACCGTCCGCTGAGTTGAGCTCCCTCGCGCCCGAGGAACGGCGAGTCCCCGCCGAGCTCGGGCTCCTCGCCCTTCTCGCCCTCGCCGTCCTCGCCTGGTTCGGAGGTTTCCCGTCGCTCGGCGTGTCGGCGCCGCTGGCGGCGGTGGCCGTGCTCGGCGCCTTCGTTTGCGCGTGGTGGACGCTCCGGCCGCTTCCCCGCCCGGCCCCGGGCGCGGAGACGCTCGCCGTCCTCGCCCTCGCCGTCGCCTATCGCCTGCCCGCGCTCCTGCATCCCTGGGGCTGGGTCAACACGGATGGCGCGTACGGCGCCTTCGTCGCGCTGCGACTTCTCGCCGGCGCGCGGCCCGCGCCCGTCTTCACCATCGGCGCGAACTATCAAGGCACGCTGAAGGGCCACCTGGCCGCGCTCTTCTCGCTGGTGAGCGGCGCCGAGGACCTCTCGCGGATGCTGGTGCTGGCCAGCGTCGTTCTCGATCTGCTGTTCATCGTGGCCACCATGGCACTGGCGCGGCGCATCGGCGGCCGCGCCGCTGCCCTGGCGGGCGGGCTGTACCTGGCCCTGGGTCCAAAGTTCCTGACCGTCTTCTCGCTCAATTCCGTCGGCCAGTACGTAGACGTGCTCGCCCTGGGCGGGCTCGCGCTCGCCCTGTTGCCGCCGCTGCTGCAAGACGAACCATCGCCGCGCGACCGCCTGCGCGCGCTGGCGGTGGGATTGCTCCTCGGCGCCGCCTTCTGGCAGCAGCCGGTCGCGACCTGCTATGCGATCGCCGCCTTCGCGGCTCTCGCGCTGCGGCGCGGCCCGGGCGCGCGCCCCCGATGGGGATGGACCCTCGCGGGTCTCCTCGTCGGCGCGCTTCCCGTGGTCGTCTGGAATCTCCGCCATGGATGGGCGAGCGGCGAGGTGATGGGTCCCGACTCCGACGGCCTGCGCGCGCAGGCCGAGGCCCTGCCCTACCTCGTCCGCCGCACCCTTGACACGTCGCTTCCCGTCCTCGCCGGCGTGAGTCCCGGCCATCCCTGGCTCGGCGTGGCCGGTGGCGCCATCCGCATCCTCGCCGCCTTGCTGGTGCCGGCCGCGCTGGTCGCGTTCCTGGCCCTGCGCGGGCGCGAGATCGTCACCTCCGTGCGCGCGGGCCGCCCTTCACCCGCGCTGCTGCCGCCGCTTCTCCTCGCCGCCTGCCTCGGGCTCGTGTGGGCCACCGCCGCCGGCGCGGTGTACGCGCGTCCCCGCTACCTGCTTCCGGTCATGGCCGCCACCGCCATCCACATCGGTGTCGCCTGGAGCCACCTCTGGTCGCGTGCACGCGTGGCCGCGGCCATCGTCCTGGCCGCGCTGCTCGCTCTCAACGTGACGGGGATGTGGTCGCGCCTGCTCGACGGCGGACCGACGTCGGACTATTACCGCAGCGTGCTGCGCTCGCTCGAGACGAAGGGCGTCCGCACCGGCTATGCCGACTTCTCCCTGGCCGCGCCGCTCACGATGTTCACGCGCGAGCGGATTCTCCTTTCCTCGCGCCTCGGGCCGACGCCGGCCTACGAGCCGGAGGAGATGACGGCGCGCGTCGCCCGCGAGGGTCCCGACGCGTACGTGCTGCGGCCGGATGACGACCCTGATCGCTTCGCGGCGGTCCTCAAGGGCCTCGGCGTCGGCTATCGCGTCGACCTCGCTCCCGTGCCCGTGTTCTACGATTTCTCGCGCCGCGTGCGCGTGGAAGAGGTGCACGGCTTCCGCGGTGAGACCCCTTCGCATCCCGCGCCGGAGGAGGAGTGATGTCCACAGGCCGGAGGTAG
>DASTLK010000075.1:0-20586 GCA_035715025.1 Vicinamibacteria bacterium | reverse complement strand
GCGTGAGCTGGACGGCCGGCTGGAGCGCGCCTTCTGCCTCGTCCGTCCGCCCGGCCATCACGCGGAAGCGGACCGCGCGATGGGCTTCTGCCTTTTCAACAACGTCGCCGTCGCCGCCGCCCACGCCCTGGCCCGCGGGCTCTCGCGCGTCGCCATCATCGACTTCGACGTGCACCACGGCAACGGGACGCAGCACACGTTCGAGTCGGACCGTCGCGTCCTCTACGTCTCGTCGCACGCGTATCCGTTCTATCCGGGCACGGGGGCGCTCGCGGAGACGGGGCGGGGCGAAGGCCGCGGGTTCACCGTGAACCTTCCCCTGCCCGCGGGCATGGGCGACGGCGAGTACGCGCGGATCTATCGCGACGTGGTCGAGCCCATCGGGCGGGCCTTCGACGCGGACCTGGTGCTCGTGTCCGCCGGCTTCGATGCCTTCGGCGGGGATCCGCTGGCCCCGATGGCCCTCACCGCGAACGGCTACTCCGAGCTGGCCGCCGTGTGCCTGGCCGTCGCGGCGGGAGCGGCGCGGGGGCGCGCGTTGTTCGTCCTGGAAGGAGGCTACGACCTCCGGGGTCTGGCCGCTTCGGGTGCGGCCGTGGTGCGTGCCCTCCTGGGCGATCCGGCTCCGGTGGTGGCCCCGACCGGGAGGGCGATCGACCCGCTGATCGCCGAGTATCGCCGCGCCTTCCAGCCGTACTGGCCGATCCTGCGCGGCTGAGCCCTACTCGCGCCCGTTGCCGAGGGCACGCCGGAGGCGCGCGATCTGGGCCTCGACGCGGTCGAGCTCATCGAGCGTGTCCGAGAGCTGCTCCTGCAGCCGCTGGTACTCATCGACGTCCCTGATGACGGGCACGTTCGTGCGCGCGCGGAGCTGGCCCAAGCGCTCGGTGAGCGCCTGGCGGCGCTGCTCGGCGCGGCCGAGGCGGGCGCGAAGGTCCGCCCGCGCATCGTCGTCGCGCGCGCCGGCCGTCGAGTCGCGGCGCAGGTCCTCCGGCATCCGCTCCACGCCGACGGGGGTGGCGCGGACGTCGGGGTGAACGGTAGAGACGTCGGCGGTGGCACGCGGCGGCTCGGCGGGTGGGGGCGTGATGTCCCACGGCGCGGAGTCCTGGCGCGACGCCGCCTGGCGCACGGGCGCCGCGCCGGCGTCCCGTCCGATGCTCGTCCGGCGCGCGGGGGCGCTGACCGGTGGGCCGGGCTCTGGCTTCGAGATACGCGTGGCCACGCGACCCGGCGCCATCGCCGCCGGTGACGCGGACAGGGCGGTGTCGGGCACCTCCGCCGCCGGCGCAGAGGTGGGCGTGCCCTGAGCGCGGACGAGCCAGCCGCCGATGAGCAGGGCGCCCATCATCGCGGCCGCCGCGCCCATCTTGGCCGCGCGCCGCCTGCGGCCGCGCCGCGGCGGGGCAGAGACCTCAGGCGGGCTCGCGTTGGGAGCGGGAGCGGCCGCCGCCGTGACGACCGGGATGGGCACGCCCTCGACGTCGTCGCGCAGCGGAAGATCGACGAGGTCCCCCGGCTCGCTCCGCATCGAGGCGGCGTCGAGCTCGGAACCGTAGATGGGAAGAGGGAGGCCGGCCAGCGATCGGTCGCACCGCGCGCAGCGGGACGCGGAAGCGGGGCTGGGGGACTGGCAGAACGGGCAGATATGGAAGGCCTTCGACTCCATGCCCGGGCCAAGGTGCAATCCAGGTGCCACCACGAGGCGGCAGGAGCCTTCGGCGACCGCGTGTTAACATCTTCCCTTTGTCTGATTTGGGACCATGACCGATTATCGGTTCGACGACATCGAGCGGCGCTGGCAGGAACGGTGGGCCGCGGGGCGTACCTTCGAGGTGACGGAGGATCCCGCCCGCCCGAAGTACTACTGCCTGGAAATGCTCCCGTACCCTTCCGGGGACATCCACGTCGGGCACGTCCGCAACTACTGCATCACGGACGTCATCGCGCGCTACAAGCGGATGCGCGGGTTCAACGTCCTCCATCCCATCGGGTGGGACGCGCTCGGCCTGCCCGCCGAGAACGCGGCCATCAAGCGCGGGGTCCATCCCGAGAAATGGACGCGCGACAACATCGCGGGCATGAAGCGCCAGCTCCAGCGGCTCGGGTTCAGCTATCCCTGGAGCCGGGAGATCGCGAGCTGCGACCCGGAGTACTACCACTGGAACCAGTGGTTCTTCCTCCGGATGCTCGAGCGCGGGATCGCCTACCGCAAGAAGGCGCCCGTGAACTGGTGCCCGTCCTGCCAGACCGTGCTCGCCAACGAGCAGGCCGAAGGCGGCGAGTGCTGGCGCTGCCACTCCAGGGTCGAAGAGCGCGAGATGGACCAGTGGTTCCTCCGCATCACGGCCTACCAGGACGAGCTGGTCGACGACATGGCGCAACTCCCGCAGTGGCCAGAGCGCGTGCTCCAGCAGCAGCGCAACTGGGTGGGCCGCTCGCACGGGGCGGAGGTGGACTTCCCGGTCGAGGGCGGCGCGCCCCTCCGCATCTTCACCACCCGCATCGACACGATCTTCGGGGCGACGTTCATGGTGGTCGCGCCCGAGCACCCGCGCGTCGAGGAGTTCGTGCGCGGATCGAACGACGAAGGGAAGACGCGCGAGGCCATCCAGCGCCTGCGCGGGCAGGACCGTCGGGCCCGGCAAGCGGGCCAGGTCGAGAAGGAAGGTGTCTTCACCGGCCGCTACGCCACGAACCCATTCAGCGGCGAGCGCATCCCGATCTGGGTCGGCAACTTCGTCCTCACCGGCTACGGCACGGGCGCGATCATGGCCGTGCCCGGGCACGATGAGCGCGACTTCGAGTTCGCGCGGAAGTACGGCCTGCCCATCCGCGTCGTCATCCAGCCGCCGGACCGCGCCCTCGATCCCGCGAAGATGGAGGCGGCCTACGACGGTCCCGGCCGCACCGTGAACAGCGGCGCCTTCGACGGCCTCGACGGAGGCGAAGCGATCCGGCGCATGACCGCGGAAGCGGAGAAGAAGGGCATCGGCCGCGGGGCGGTGACCTATCGGCTGAAGGACTGGCTGATCAGCCGGCAGCGGTACTGGGGCACGCCCATCCCGGTCGTGTACTGCGAGAAGGACGGCATCGTCGGCGTTCCCGACGACCAGCTCCCGGTCGAGCTTCCGAAGGACGCGCCCTTCACGGGCGAGGGAGGCAACCCCCTCGAGAAGGTCCCCACCTTCGTGCAGGCCGTCTGTCCGCGCTGCGGGGGGCCGGCCCGGCGCGAGACGGACACCATGGACACCTTCGTGGATTCGTCCTGGTACTTCTACCGCTATCTCTCGCCCCATCGCGCGGAAGGGCCGTTCGATCCCACCGCCGTGCGCTACTGGTTTCCCATCGACCTCTACGTCGGAGGGATCGAGCACGCCATCCTGCACCTCGTCTACTCGCGCTTCTGGACCAAGATGATGCGCGACCTCGGCCTCGTCACCTTCGACGAGCCGGTGACGCGTCTCTTCCCGCAGGGCATGGTGCACAAGGACGGCGAGGTCATGTCCAAGTCGAAGGGCAACACGGTGGCGCCCGACGACATGATCAAGGCCTACGGCGCGGACACCTTGCGCCTCTACATCCTCTCCGTCGCCCCGCCCGAGGATGCCCTCGAGTGGAACGACCAGAACGTGGCCGGGGTGCACCGGTTCCTCCATCGCGTCTGGGGCCTTCTCGATCGCCACGCCGCGACCATCGCGGGCGAGACGCGCTCGCCGGTGCCGGCGGAGCTCTCGCCGGTGGCGCGCGCCCTCCGGCGCAAGGTCCACCAGACCATCCGGCGCATCACCGACGACGTCGAGGAGCGGCTCAAGCTCAACACGGCCGTCTCCGCCCTCATCGAGCTCGCGCATGCCATCGCGGACGCGGAGGGGGCGCTGGCCGAGACCACGGAGCGGCCCGTGTTCCGCGAGGCGCTGGAGACGCTCGTCCTGCTCCTCAGCCCCTTTGCCCCGCACATCGGCGAGGAGATGTGGGAGCGCCTGGGGCGGCGCTTCAGCATCGTGGACCGGCCCTGGCCGGTCGCGGATGCCGGCATCGCCCGCGAGGACGAGCTCGAGCTGGCGGTCCAGGTGAACGGCAAGGTGCGGGGCCGCATCACGGTGCCCGCGGAAGCCGCGGAGGACGACGTGCGGCGGAAGGCGCTCGGTGACCCCAAAGTGCAGGAGCACACGCGCGACAAGGAGATCGTCAAGGTGGTCGTGGTGCCGGGGCGGCTGGTCAGCGTGGTGGTCCGATGAGACGGGCGGCGCGGTACGCCGGCGTGCTGTTGTCCCTCGCCGCCGCCGGATGCGGCTACGCGCTGGTGGGGCGAGGCACAGTCGTCGATCCCACGATCAAGAAGATCGCGGTGCCCGTCTTCAAGGACTCCACGGGCAAGCCGGGCCTGGATCAGAAGATCACGCAGAAGGTCGTCGAGGAGCTGCTCAAGCGCGGTCGCTTCGACGTCGTCCAGGAGCGCATCGGCGCGGACGCCATCATCGAGGGCGAGATCATGCGCTACGACCAGACCCCGGTCGGGTTCACCGACGCCGGCGCCTCGCGCACGCAGGCCAACCGCTACGCCGTGACCCTGACCGCCCGCGTGCGCTACGTGAAGGTGGGGCAGGAGGAGCCGATCTGGGCCAACGACTCGTTCTCCTTCCGCGACGAGTACGACGTGGGCTCCGATCCCACGGCGTTCTTCGATCAGCAGGGCCAGGCGGTGGAGCGCCTCTCCACGTCGTTCGCGCGCAGCCTCGTGTCCGCCATGCTGGAGGCGTTCTAACGGCGCCCGGAAAACCGGCGGCCACGAGCGCGGCGGGGGTCCATGCCATCGTGGGCGCGGACACGTACCTGGCCGAGCAGGTCCTCGAGGAGCTGCTGGCGAGCTGGGTGGGCGGCGACCGCGCCGATTCCGTCCAGGTCCTGCGCGGCGACGAGACGAGCTGGGGCCGCGTGCTGGAAGCCGCGCGCACGGGCTCGTTGTTCGCGTCGCGACGGGCGGTGGTCGTGCGCGGCGCGGACAGCCTGAAGGGCGAAGGCGACGAGCTGTCCGCCTATCTCGAGGATCCCAGCCCGGAAGCGCGGCTGGTCTTCATGGCCGTCAAGCCCGACAAGCGCCGCGTAGTGTGGAAGAAGCTGCTCGAGCGCGCGCAGTCCCATTCCGCGGAGCCCCTGAAAGGGCGGGCCGCGCGTGGCTACGTGGCCGACCAGGTGCGGCGGCGCAAGCTCGCCCTGCGCGACGAGGCCTTCGAGGAGCTGTTCGAGCGCGTGGGACAGGACCTGCGCCGGCTGATGGGCGAGCTCGAGAAGCTGGAGGCCTTCGCGGAAGGTCAGAAAGGCCCCTTGAGCGCGGAGGAGGTCGCGGCCGTGCTCGGTCGGGGCCTCGCCCAGCCTCTCTACCGGATCGGAGACGCGTTCACCACGCGCCGGCGCGCCGAGCTGCTGGCGCTCATGGAGACCGTCCTGGAAGAAGGCGAGCCGCCGCTGAAGGTCCTGGCCACTTTGCACTACGCGGCGCGGCGCGTCCGCGCCGCCCGGGCCCTGCGTGACGCGCGGGTGCCGCGCGAGGCCCTGGCCTCGCGCTTGGGCGTGCCGCCCTTCAAGGTGCAGGAGCTGATGGAGGCGAGCCGCGCGTGGACGGAAGCGGAGCTGGAGAGGGCGGTGGCCGCGCTGAGCGAAGCCGACCGCCGGGTGAAGACGGGCGCGGATGCCCGCGCGGCACTCCTGGCGGCGGTGGTCGAGGCGACGGGGAAGGGGGCGGGCGCTACCGGGACGCAGTCACGGCGTTGACGCGACGCGAGAGACGGCTCTTGTACCGCGCGGCGGCGTTGTCGTGAATCACGCCCTTCTTGGCCGCCTTGTCGATCTCGCTGATCGTCTCCGCCAGGGCGCCCTTGACCGCGGCCGCGTCGCCCTTGGCGATGGCACTGCGCAGCGACTTGATCTTGGTCTTGAGCCTGGACACGTTGCGGCGGTTGCGATCGCGGTGCTTGAGGCCCTGCCTCTGCTGCTTCAGGGCCGATGCGTGATGAGCCACTCCATCCCTCCTCTAACGGACGACAAACTCGCAGCTTACCGGAATTGACGGGCCAAGGCAAGGCACCGGTCTCGATGGTGCGGGCGGCCGGGATGGTCTCCGCCCTCACCCTCGTCTCGCGAGTCCTGGGCCTCGTCCGGGAGCAGGTGTTCGCGATGCTCCTCGGCGCCGGTGACTACGCGGACGCCTTCAACACCGCCTTCCGCCTCCCGAACCTGCTGCGGGACCTCTTTGCAGAGGGAGCGCTCTCCTCCGCCTTCATCCCGACCTACGCGCGAGCCATGGAGGACGGTGGGAAGGCGCGGGCCCATCAGCTCTCGTCGCGGCTCCTGACCCTGCTCGCCGCCGCCCTCGGCGGCCTCGTGCTGATCGGCCTGGTCTTCGCCGCCCCGTTCGTGCACGCGCTGGCTCCGGGCTTCGCGGCCGTTCCCGGCAAGCTCGACACCACCGTTTCCCTCGCGCGGATCATGCTGCCCTGCCTGCCCCTGGTCGCGTTCGCGGCCATGACGATGGGGATGCTGAACGCGCAGGAGCGCTTCGCGATGCCCGCGGCGGCGCCGGCGATGTTCAACGTGGTCACCATCGGCTGGGCGGTGCTGCTGTGGGCCATGGGCTTCGGGCCGGCCGCGGTCGCGATGGGGTGGGCGGTGGGCACGCTTCTCGGGGCGACCGCGCAGTTCCTCATCCAGGTGCCGCCCCTGTGGATGGACGGCTGGCGCTTCCGCCCGGAGTGGGCGCCGGACGATCCCGGGATCCGCGCCATCGCGTCGCTCCTGGCGCCGGCGACGGTCGGCCTCGCCGCCGTTCAGGTGAACATCTTCGTCAGCACCGTCTTCGCTTCTCGCGAGCCGGGGGCGGTGTCGTGGCTTCAGTACGCCTTCCGCATCCTGTACCTGCCGATCGGGGTATTCGGGGTCGCCGTCGGCACCGTGGCCACCACCGGCCTCGCGCGCCGCGCCGCGGTGGGGGACCTGGACGGGCTGCGCGAGACCCTGCGCCGGTCGATCTCCCTCGTCGCGTTCCTGACCGTCCCCGCTTCGGTCGGACTCATGGTGCTGGGCCGGCCGATCGTGCGGCTCTTGTTCGAGCGCGGCCGCTTCCAGGCTCTCGACACCGAGAACACGGCGGCCGCGCTCGCGCTCTACGCGATCGGGCTCGTCGCCTACACGGGCGTCAAGGTCCTGGCCCCGGCCTTCTACGCGCTGGGGATGCCGCGCGTGCCCCTCCTGGCCAGCGCGAGCGCCGTGGCCGCGAACCTTCTCGTCATCGCGATCCTGCACGCCGCCCTGGGCTTTCGCGCGATCGCTCTCGGGGTCGCCGTCGGATCGCTGCTCAACGTGGTCGTGCTCGCCGCCGCCTTCGAACGCCGCGTGGGGGGACTGTTCACGCGCCCCCTCGCCGCCGGGCTCCTGCGCATGGCCCTGGGCGCGCTCGCCATGGCGCCCATGGTCGGGCTTGTCGCGCGGGCCATCGAAGCCCGCGTGGGGACGCATGGCCTCCTGGCCCAGGCGCTGGGCGGTCTGGGACCGGTGGCGATCGGGATCCTCGTCTATGCCGCGGCCAGCCGCCTCCTGCGCCTGCCCGAGGCCCATGCGATCACGGTCGTCCTGGGGACCTGGCTCAGCGGAGAGGGACGGAGGTAGGGACCTCTCCTGGCCCGTACCCGAAGTATCGTCACCAGCGCGTGCGGCGTGCCGTTCCGCTCGTCTCACGCGCAGGAGAGGAGGTCCCGATGTCACGAGGTTGGACCGGCGGCGCGGCCCTGATCGCGCTCTCGCTCGCGGGCGGGGCCAGCGCCCAGGATGCGTCGAACCTGCCCCCCGCCGAAAAATACGGCGTGAGGCTTCAGTACCGCGAGTTCCGGCCTTCCCTCACCGGCCAGGCCCAGAAGGGCTCCGGCGGGACATCGGGGACGCTCGTCGACGTGACCGACGACCTCGGGATCGCCGACAAGCGTACGTTCGACGTGCGCGGCACCCTCCAGTTCAAGAAGGGATGGAAGATCCGCGGCTCCTATACGCCGCTCAAGTACAGCGGAGACGCCGAAGTCCCGAGGACCTTCACCTACGGTGACACGCGCTACGAACGCTTCGAGCGCGTGGTCACCTCGCTCAAGGGTGCGTACTACAGCGCGGACCTCGAGTGGGACTTCCTCAAGGGGCCGCACGGGTTCCTGGGCGCCGTGGTGGGGGCCAAGATGTTCGACGTCGACGCGTCCCTGGTCAACACGTCCATCAACGCCCGCGAGGTGGACACCATCACCGCGCCCGTGCCCGTCATCGGGCTGGCCAGCCGCCTCTACGCCGGCCGGGTCAGCGTCGAAGGCGAGGTCACCGGGCTCAGCGCGGGGAGCCGGGGCAGCATGCTGGAGGCGGAGGGCTCCGTTCGCCTGCACATCTCCGATCGCCTGGCCGCCATGGGCGGATACCGCCACCTGTCGCTCGACGGCAAGGACGGCAAGGACCAGGTGAAGCTCAAGCTCGGCGGGTGGCAGTTCGGGCTCGAGATCAGTCTCTAGGGTGGGCGGGCGCGCGGGCGCGCGCGGGGACCACGACCGCGTCGACGCCGACTACCTCGACCACTTGCGGGTGGAACGCGCGCTCTCGCCGCATACGCTGGAGGCCTACGGGCGCGACCTCGCGCGCCTGCGGGCCTACGCGCAGCGGAAAAAGCGCTCCCTCCTCGACCTGCGGCAATCCGACCTGACCGATTTCATCGGCCACCTGCGCGAGGAGGGCCTCGGCGCGCGGTCCGTCGCGCGGGCCGTCCATGCCCTGCGCGGCTTCTTTCGCTTCGCGGTGCGCGAAGGGCGGCTCGAGACCGATCCCATGGAGAACCTCCGCGCGCCCCGCGCCTTCGCCGCGCTGCCCCGGTATCTCACGCCCGCGCAGGTGGAGGCCCTGCTCGCCGCGCCCGACGTGGCCACGCCGCTCGGCCGGCGCGACCGCGCGATCCTCGAAGTGCTCTATGCGACGGGCCTGCGTGCGTCCGAGCTGACCTCGCTGCGCGCCGACGACATCGACCTCGAAGTCGGCATCCTCACCTGCTTCGGCAAGGGCCGGAAGGAGCGTCTCGTCCCCATGGGCGGACAGGCGCGCCGCTGGGTGGTCCGCTATCTGGACGACGCGCGCCCGGAGATCGCCGGCGGCGCCGGCGCGGCCGAGCTCTTCCTGAACCATCGGGGCGGGCGGCTCTCGCGCATGGGGCTCTGGGGCATCGTGCGCCGCCACGCGGTGACGGCGGGCGTGCAGGCGACGCTGACTCCGCACGTCCTCCGTCATTCCTTCGCGACCCACCTCCTGGAAAGGGGCGCCGATCTGCGCGCGCTGCAGGCCATGCTGGGCCACGCCGACATCTCGACCACGCAGATCTACACGCACATCACGCGCGAGCGGCTGCGGAAGGTGTATGACCAGTTCCATCCGCGCGCGTGAACCGTCTCCGTCTCCGTCTCCGTGCCCGTCCGTTTGGCGATCACGCGTCTGTCATAGTGGATTGACCCTCCGCGGAGGCGGGTGATACCCTACGTCCTTTTGGGAAGGGCCAAGGTGGCCTGACCTAGGGCCATACGACGTCCGGAGGACACAGGATGGGAAAGAACGGCCGGCACCTCTTCACTTCGGAGTCGGTCACCGAAGGCCACCCCGACAAGATCGCCGACCAGATCTCCGACGCCATCCTGGACGCGCTCCTGTCCCAGGACCCCTACAGCCGCGTGGCCTGCGAGACCGTCGTCACCACCGGCCTGGCCTTCATCGCGGGGGAGATCACCACCAAGGCCTACGCGGACCTGCCCACGATCGTGCGCGACACGATCAAGGGCGTGGGCTACACCCGCGCCAAGTACGGCTTCGACTACGAGACCTGCGGCGTCATCTCCGCCATCCACGAGCAGTCGCCCGACATCGCCATGGGCGTGGATCCCGGGGGCGCGGGCGACCAGGGCCTGATGTTCGGCTTCGCCTGCAACGAGACGGAAGAGCTGATGCCCATTCCCATCATGCTCGCGCACAAGCTCACGCGCCGGCTCAGCCAGGTGCGCAAGGACGAGATCCTCGACTACCTGCGCCCGGACGGCAAGAGCCAGGTGACGGTCGAGTACGACGGCGGCCGGCCGGTGCGGGTCGAGGCCGTCATCGTCTCCGCCCAGCACTCCAACCTCGTGAAGATGGAGACCGTGCGCGAGGATATCCTCGAGAAAGTCATCCACGCCGTCATCCCTTCCAACCTCCTCGATTCGAAGACCAAGTACTTCATCAATCCGACGGGACGTTTCGTGGTGGGCGGGCCGCAGGGCGACTGCGGCCTCACCGGACGCAAGATCATCGTCGACACCTACGGGGGCGTGGGCAGCCACGGCGGCGGCGCCTTCTCGGGCAAGGACCCGACGAAGGTGGACCGCTCGGCCTCGTACATGGCGCGCCACATCGCCAAGAACATCGTGGCCGCGGGGCTGGCCGACCGCCTCGAGCTGCAGATCGCCTATGCCATCGGCGTGCCCGACCCCGTCTCCGTCATGGTGGACACCCAGGGCACGGGCAAGCTGGAGGACACGAAGATCGTCGACGCCGTGCGCGAGATCTTCCCTCTCACCCCCAAGGGCATCATCGAGTACCTCAATCTGCGCCGCGCCATCTACAAGAAGACGGCTGCCTACGGCCACTTCGGGCGCAACGAGGAAGAGTTCACCTGGGAGCGCACGGACAAGGCGGACGCGCTGCGCGGGTTCCTGCGAAAGTAGCGGTCGGTCACAACGGACGTCTACGATGGCGTGCGGCCAGGGTGCCGGGCGTCGCCTTCGCGGGGACGCTCGCGCGCGCTCGAACTTGTCGACTCCACGTAAGGCAGTGCGCGCGCTCGCTCCGGCGTCGGGCAACCTGCGAGTGAATGCACCGACGCAGGCCCCGCTCCCGGCGACGCCCGAACCCCCGCCGCACGGCCAACTGAGAGCGACACCCTCGATGAGCCCACCGTGCCCACAGGCCATCGCATGAAGAGCCCACGGACCCGCACCATCGTCTTCGTCATCGTTCTCCTCGCCCTGCTCGCGTGGGGCATCCACGTCGTGCGGTGGAAGGCGCTTCCGGTGGTGGGGGAGCAGGCGCACGACGGGTATCAGCGGGTATCCGGCGTCGTCCATGTGCACACGACGTTGTCGGATGGCGCAGCCACGCCCGACGAGGTGATCGCGGCCGCGCGCGCGGCCGGCCTCGACTTCGTCGTGATCACCGACCACAACAACCTGGACGCCAAGAAGTGGGAGGGTTACCACGACGGGCTGCTCGTCATCGTGGGCACGGAGGTCTCCACGACCGCGGGCCATGTGCTGGGGCTGGGGATTGCGGATCCCGTCTTCCGTTTTTCCGGGGACGCGTACGATGCGCTCGACGACGTCACCGCCCTCGGGGGCGCCGCCTTCGCCGCGCATCCCACCTCGCCGCGCTCCGACTTCAAGTGGACGGGCTGGGACCTGCCGGGATCCTGGGGACTCGAAGTCGTCAACGGCGACAGCCAGTGGCGCGCGGCGGGCTGGTTGCGCCTGGCGCGCACGCTGGCCCTCTACCCCCTGAACCACGAGTACGCGCTGCTGGGCAGCCTGACTCCGTCCACGGAAGCGCTCGCGCGGTGGGACGCGCTGCTCGCGCGCCGTCCGGCGGCGGCGATCGCGGGCGCGGACGCGCATGGGCAGGTCCCGGTGCGCAAGGACCGCACGCTGCGTTTCCCGTCGTACGTCTCGCTCTTCAGGGTGGCCCGCAATCACGTCCTGCTGAGCCGGCCCCTCACCGGCGATGCGAGCGTGGACGGCCCCGCGATCGTGCGCGCGCTCGCGCTCGGCCGCAGCTTCGTGGGCCTGGATGCGCTGGCTCCCGCCGACGGCTTCTCCTTCACGACGGCGGGCGGCCCCGACCCGGCGCGTATCCCGTGGTCGATGGGGGACGTCGTTCCCCCGGAGCCGGGGCTCCGGCTGCGCGCGGGTGGCCGGCTTCCGGAGCGGACGCACCTCACGTTGCTGCGCGACGGCCGCCCCATCGCGGAGGCCGAGCACGCCATCGACGCGGCGGTGCCCGGGCCCGGCGTCTACCGCGTGGAGGCGCGGCTGCCGGGATGGGACGTCCCATGGGTCGTCTCGAATCCGATCTCGGTGTTCGCGGCGGAGGCGGCCAAGGCCCGCAGCGTCGCGGCAGCCTGGCCCCCGCCCGCACCGGCGCCATCGGCCGTGCGTGTGATCGACTCCTTCGACACGCCCACGACCTTCCACCCCGAGTTCGACCCGTCATCGGCGATGGCGGCGGACGTGATCGCGCCCAAAGCGGGACCGGACGGCACGAGCGCGGCCCGAATCGACTTCCGCCTGGGCGCGCCCGGCCCCGGCCGCCCCTACGTCTGGTGCGCGCTGGTGAGTCGCGAGCCGCGCGATCTGAGCGGGATGCGCGGGCTCGTGTTCTCGATCCGCGCCGACCGCCCGTACCGGGTCTGGGTGCAGGTGCGGGACGCGAACCCGGCCTCCGCGGACGACGGGACGGAGTGGTGGTTCGCGTCCGTGCGCACGGAGACGGAATGGCGGCGCGTGGCCGTGCCCTTCGCGCGCCTCCGCTCGTTGAACCCGAAGACGGACGGCAAGCTCGACCTGGACAAGGTCCGCCAGCTCGTCTTCGTCATCGACCAGGGCGCGGACAAGCCGGGCACGCAAGGCTCGATCCTGATCGACGATCTCGGCGTCTACTGAGCGCCAGTGTCAGGGCTTGCGATCGCCTTCGAGCGACAGCCGCCCGGTCTCGTCCTCGGCCAGGCTCAGGGCGCCGGCGTCGGCCGACGCCAGCGACAACTGGCCGGGCGAGGCGCCGGGCAGGCGCGATTGGATCGCGGCCACGGCCTGGCGAGCCGCCCGGCGGGTGGCGTCGTCACGGTATTGGGTCTCGATTTCCTTCAAGGGCAGCACAGCCGCCGCGGAGCCGACGCGGCCGAGCGCCTCGGCGGCGGCCACTCGTAGTGCGAGAGTGTCTCGCTCGAGGGCGGCAAGTAGCGGCGCCTCGGCCGCCGGGAGGCTCGTCTCGGCCAGGGCCCGCGCGGCCGTGACGGCGAGCTCACCGTTTTCAATCGCCAGCACCTTCGCGATCACCGGGACCGCAGTCGCGTCCGCGCGACGACCGAGGGAGGCCAGGCACTCGTGCGCCGTCTCCGTACGCCGGGAGCGCAGGGCCCGGCCGAGGATCTCCTTCGCGTCCTCGATGGTCAGGTGATCGTCCAGGGCCGCGATGGCACGCCCGGCGGCGACATCGTCTGCGTCCTCGCGTCGCGCGACCTCGAGCAGCGTCGACCGTCCCTCATCGCCGAGGGCGATGGCGGCACGGGTCCGTACGTCGTCGCTGGGGTCGCCGCAGGCCGCTCGCGTCGTCTCGCGCGTCGCAGGGGCGTCCGGATACTCGCGCACGAGGGCAAGGAGGTTCTCGCGGCGCACCCCCGGCTCGCGATCGGTGGTCGCGTTGTGGGCGAGCGCGCGGGTCGTGTCGGCGGGCCAGCGCAAGCGGTGCGCGGCGTCGAGGAGGAGGGGCAGCGTGCGCGAGAGGAGCAGCCCGTGACGCGCCGGAGAGTTGAGCCCCTGTATGACCACGCCCCGCAGCTCGCCGCCGACGACCTCCAGGTCGACCTCGACCAGCAGGCTGCTCAGCAGGGCGCGCGTGTCGCGGCTGAGCACCGCGCGCACGATCGTACTGGGCCCGGTCACGAAGAAGTCGTCGTCGAACCCATCGTCGCCGGTCTCGATCTCCCTCGCGCCGCGTTGCTTCGCCCAGGCCGTGGCGCGGGTCTCGGGCGAGAGGCTGAGGCTCACGATCCCGCGGTCAGGTGCGTCGACGACGATGCGGGTGCCCCGCCTCTCGTCATTCCGCTCGGGCCAGGCTTCGAACCGGACGCGCAGGCCGCGCGTGAACTGGTTGGGGCTGGCCATCCAGGTCGAGCCGCTCACCCGGTTCAGATGACAGGCCTCGGCCGCCATCGACCAAGGCGCGGGCGCGGCGGATCGGGGCAGTCGGTAAGCGAGCCAGAGGATGCCTCCGACCATGCCCACCAGGGAGGCGCCGAGGGCGAGGACCATGAGCTCGGCGCCGCTCACCGAGGTCTCACAAGAGCCGCACGACGGGCTCGTTGCTCATGAGCTCGCGCCGCGTGAGCAGGTCCTGGACGGTCGCGACGAGCCACCGCTCCGCATTCACGGCGAAGGAGATCTCCAGCCGCGGCCGCCGGTCGCGCGGCGAGTGCGGTGGATCCAGATAGCCGAGGGTGGGCGCGGCTTCGTTCAGCGGCACCACGACCTGGGCGTCTCCGGTCGTCCCGCCGACCTTGTGGAGGTCCCCGGCGGCGTCCCATACGAACCGGCGATCCAGGCCGTCCCCGCGCGAGACCTCACAGATGAGGAGCTTGAAGGTCGTCTCCTCCAAGCCGAGCGAGCAGGTGGGCACGAGCTGCCGCTTCCAGAACCCTGCGGGAGTGGGGAATCGCGTCCCCCGTGGGATGACAACGGTGTGCTGGGCCGCACCCGTGGTCACATCGTGCGTCACGAAGGCGTAGTCATGGACGATGAAGTCGCGGGCGGCCATGCGGTCGGCGGCGAAGGCGGCCGCGCCGTACGCCACCGCCTCGAACGGCTGCCAGGCGCGGAGCCGGCGCCGCTCGAAGCGCTGCTCGAGCAGGGGATACACACCGGGCAGGAGTGTGGACCCTCCGACGAGGAGGACGTCGTCGATCGTGCCCGCGCCGACGCGCGCCTGTTCGAGGACTTCGTCCAGCGAGACGGTCAGGCTGCGAAGGAAGCCGTTCTCCTCGAGCACTCGCGTGAGCCGCGCGCGTGTGAAGGGGAGGAAGCCGCTTCCGGGCCGGCCGCGCGCCTCGCGCGACGCACCCGGTGGGGTGAAGAGAAACTCCGCGCTTTCGTCGAAGAAGACCGCTTCCTTGACCCGGCAGGCCTCCGCCAGCATCAGGCGGCGCCACAACCGAGTGGACTCGTCGTCGGGCGAATCCTCGAGGGGCCGTCCGATCTCCCGGCAGAGGTCCGCCAGCACCCATCCGTCCACCGCATTGCCGCCCAGCTCACGGCCGCGCTTGGCCAGGACCGTCGCCTCGCCGCTGAGCGATCCCTGTGGCGAGAGGCGGACGACCACCACGTGCATGGTGCCCCCGCCGATGTCGACGACGAGCACGGTCCGATCCTCGGTGAGGCTCAGCCCGTAGCCGAGGGCGGCGGCCACCGGCTCGTCGACGAAGCGGACCCGACGCACGCCCAGGCGTCGGAGGATCGCCTGCACCTCCGCGCGGTAGGTCTCGAATGCGGTCACCGGGGACGTGACCACGACATCCCGCGGCCGGCGGCCGGTCGCGCGTTTCACCTCGCACAGGAGCTCGCGCAGGAACGCGTGAGCGGCCTCGCGCGCGGTCACCTCGGCCCGGCCGATGCGAGCCAGGGGCCGGAGCGATTCGGTGGCGAGGGCGGGTTTGAACGTGGGCACGAACGACGAGTGCGCCACTCCATAGTTGCGATCGAGGGCTGGGCGCCCGATCCGCGCGCGACGGCCCAGGAAGACCCGGCTCTCCAGGGGCGGCCAGCGTCCGACGCGGTCGAGGAGACCAGGACGCTCGAGCAGGTCGACGGCGGAGGGCACGAGGCGGGGGGCTTCCAGGGGCTCCCGGCCCGCGCGGTCGCGGCAGATGGCGGGCAGGTCCACCAGCCGCGGCCGACCGATCTCGTCGTCCCATTGGGCAATCCCGGTGTTCGTGGTTCCGAGGTCGAGCGCCCAGGCCCCCATGGCGGCCACTCTAGGAGTCGTGGCCGGCCAAAGCAACGGTCGGGTCACGCTCTCGAGAAGCGTTCTTGACACGGCCGGCCATGCTGGTCTATCCTTTCATCCGGATTAACTGATGGCTACCGAGCGCCGCGCCCAGGCCGCTTCCTCTCCCCGCCAGCCGGAGGCCCTGCTGGGCTGGATGGAGTCCCTGGCCGACCCCACGCGCCTGCGCCAGCTCCGGCTGCTGGAGCGGCACGAGCTGGGGGTGGCCGAGCTGTGCGACGTCCTGCAGCTCCCGCAGTCGACCGTCAGTCGGCACCTCAAGGTCCTGGGTGACGAGGGATGGGTACGCAGCCGGCCGCAGGGGACGACCAACCTCTATCGGATGGACCTCGGCGAGGCCGATCCGGCCGCGCGCCGCCTGTGGACGTTGACCCGCGAGCAGACCGACGGCTGGGCGACGGTCGCGCAGGACCAGCTTCGGCTCACGCGGCGCCTGGCCGAGCGGCAGCCGAGCCAGGGCTTCTTCGCGGGCGCGGCCGGCCGTTGGGATCGCTTGCGCGAGGAGCTCTACGGGAAGACCTTCACGCAGGAGGCCTTCCTCGGCCTGCTGCCCGCGGAATGGATCGTGGCCGATCTCGGCTGTGGCACTGGCCAGGTGACGGCGGCGCTGGCGCCTCATGTGCGGCGTGTGGTGGGCATCGATCAGTCGGCGGCCATGCTGAAGGCGGCGCGGCGGCGGACGGCCGGGCTGGAGAACGTCGAGCTGAAGCACGGGAGCCTCGAGGCCCTGCCTCTGGCCGCCGGGACCTGCGACGGCGCGCTGCTGCTCCTGGCCCTGACCTACGTAGAGGATCCGGCCGCGGTGCTGGGCGAGGCCGCGCGTGTCCTTCGTCCGGGCGGGCGGCTGGTGGTGACGGACCTGCTGCGCCACGACCGCGAGGAATTCCGGAGGGAAATGGGTCAGCTCCGGCTCGGTTTCGGCGTGCAGGAGATGGAGACGTTGCTGGAGGCCGCCGGCCTGGACGACGTCCGGGTGCGCGCCCTGGCTCCGGATCCGGAAGCGAAGGGACCGGCGCTGTTGCTCGCTACGGCGACGCACGGCCCGCGAATCGTGAGGAGGACTTGATGACGACGACGATGAATCCGGCCGTGGGCAAGGCGGCACTCGAGCACCAGGTGGCCGACCTGAAGCTGGCGGAGTGGGGCCGCAAGGAAATCCTCCTCGCGGAACAGGAGATGCCCGGACTGATGGCTGTGCGCCGCGAGTACGCGGCCGCGCAGCCCTTGAAGGGTCAGCGCGTCACCGGCAGCTTGCACATGACCATCCAGACCGCGGTCCTGGCCGAGACGCTGCGCGCGCTGGGGGCCGAGGTGCGCTGGGCGTCGTGCAACATCTTCTCGACCCAGGACCACGCGGCGGCGGCGCTGGTGGTCGGTCCGGAAGGCACTCCCGACAGCCCCAAGGGCATCCCGACCTTTGCCTGGAAGGGCGAGACGCTCGAGCAGTATTGGGACCTGACCGCGCGCGCCCTCGACTTCGGCGGCGGCCGCGGGCCCACGCAGATCGTGGACGACGGGGGCGACGCGACGCTGCTCATCCACAAGGGTCTGGAGTTCGAGAAGGCGGGGCGCGTGCCGGATCCCGCGACGGCGTCCAGCGAGGAGTTCGGCATCATCCTGCGCCTGCTCGCCCGCCTGGCCAGGGAACAGCCCGGCCGTTGGCAGAAGGTCGCCGCCGAGTGCAAGGGCGTGAGCGAGGAGACCACGACGGGCGTGCACCGGCTGTACGAGATGGAGAAGGCGGGCACGCTGCTCTTCCCGGCCATCAACGTCAACGACAGCGTCACCAAGAGCAAGTTCGACAACCTCTACGGCTGCCGGCACTCGCTGGTGGACGGCCTCAACCGCGCCACCGACGTCATGCTGGCGGGCAAGGTCGCGGTCATCTGCGGCTATGGCGACGTGGGCAAGGGCTGCGCGCAGTCGCTGAAGGGCCAGGGCGCGCGCGTGATCGTCACCGAGATCGATCCCATCTGCGCGCTGCAGGCGGCCATGGAAGGCTACCAGGTCCTCACCCTGGACGACGTGATCGCGACCGCGGACATCTTCATCACCGCCACCGGCAACACCCACATCATCACCGCCGACCACATGGCCCGCATGAAGGACAAGGCCATCGTAGGGAACATCGGCCACTTCGATGACGAGATCGACATGGCGGGCCTCAAGGCCATCCCCGGGATCAAGCGCATCAACATCAAGCCGCAATACGACCAGTTCGTGTTCCCGGATGGGCACGCAGTGATGGTGCTGGCGGAGGGCCGGCTGATGAACCTGGGCTGCGCCACCGGCCATCCCAGCTTCGTGATGTCCGCGAGCTTCACGAACCAGGTCATCGCGCAGGTCGAGCTGGCCACGCAGCGCGCGAAGTACGAGAGGAAGGTCTACACCCTGCCCAAGCACCTGGACGAGAAGGTGGCGCGGCTGCATCTGGACAAGCTGGGGGCGAAGCTCACCAAGCTCAGCCCCAAGCAGGCGGAGTACATCGGCGTGCCCGTGGAAGGCCCCTACAAGACGGACTGGTATCGGTACTGACCCGCCCCCGCCCCCTCTTAACGGGTACGTATCCGCCGAAGGCCAAGCAGCGAGCGGCGACTTCACGTCGACGCGAGCGGCTGGGGGGGTAGCCCGAAGGGCGTCGGGGGGGTGCATCCACCAAGCGAGGCGCACCCCCCTGCATTATTCAAGTATCCAGGGTGAACAGGAAGTACAGCGCGGTCGTGCCGAACAGGATGTTGGGGGCCCATGCCGCCAAGAGCGGAGGCAGGCGCGCGTTGTCTCCCAGCGCGCTGAAGATGCCGATCATGGCCCAGTACACGATGGCGATCACCACGCTGGCGGCGACGCCGTAGAGGGCGCCGCGGCGCGCCACCACGAACGCGAACGGTATGGCGATCATGGCCATGATGAGGCTGACCATCGGGTAGGCGATCTTGCGGTGCAGCTCGACGCGGAGCCGGGTCACGTCCAGGCCCAGCTTCTCCAGGGTGACGATGTGGGTGCGCAGCTCGCCGAAGCTCATGGTCTCCGACTCGCGTTCCTCGCGCGCAAAGTAGCTGGGCCCCTCGATCTCCCGCGTGCGCGCCTCCGCGAACTCGCGGAAGGCCGGGTGGGGGAGGAACGTCCAGCGCCACCCGCGCTCGAGGTTGTAGCCGACGCTGTTCCAGACGGCGCGCGCGGCGTAGAGCCGGTCGCGCAGCTGCCATTTCGCGGGATCGACGTCGTAGATGGAGAGGCCGTAGAGGGACGTGGGCACGCCGCCCAGGGCGTCCCCGCGCTGGAGGTAATCGAAGTTGTAGATGCGGCCGTCGCTGCCCAGGATCCATCGGTGCTCGTTGCTGCTGCTCGATTGCGGCGGGCGGCCCTTGATGACGTTGTGGTCCTGGTTGGCGCGCTTGTTGAGGGGCGGGAGCAGGTACTCCGCGACCTCGAACATCCCGAAGCAGATGAGGGCGGACAGGGCCAGGGCCGGGAAGACGATCCGGTAGATGCTCAGGCCCGCCGCCTTCATGGCCGTGATCTCGTTGTAGCGGGCCATCACGCCGAAGGTGATCAGGACCGCGACCAGCACCGCCACCGGCGTCAGCAGGTGCACGATGGTGGGCGTGGAGAACATGTAGTAGTGGAACACCACGATGCCCTTCACATGGTTCTGCTGGACGTCGTCGAAGAGGTCCATGAAGCTGACCAGCACGAAGATGGCCCAGAAGGCGGTCAGCACCAGCGCGTACTTCTCCACGCACGTGCGCACGATGTAGCGATCGATGAGCCCGGGGATGGGCAGGCTCAGGCGCGGGATGCGGAGCACGATCACGCGCCGCGGGCGCCTCGAGCCGGCGCCCCTCCGCGGGGAGACCGCCCCCGAGGCCTTGCGCGTGCGGATCCGCGGCAGGAGGGCGGTGTAGTGCCGCGGATCCAGAGGGTCGAACGCGGCCTCGCGATAGTTGAGGAAGAGGAGGGTCAGGCCCGCCGCCCCCAGCACGGCGTTGGCCGCCCAGACCGCCACCAGCGGCGCCATGAGGCCGTTGTCGCCCGCCTGCTCCCCGAGGCGGATGAGGACGTAATAGATGAAGATCACGGCGATGGAGAGGCCGAAGGCGGCGGAGCGCGCCTCCTTCTTGCTGCCCAGGGACAGCCCCAGGCCGAGCAGGCCGAACACGAAGCAGGCCGTGGGAATGGCGAGCTTCTTGTGCCATTCGACGTCGTAACGTGCGGTTTCGGTCGGGGGCTTGCCCTGCGCGCGCAGCTCGCGCACGCGCTGGCTCAGCTCGCCCATGGTCAGCTCGCGGTCGCCCTTGGCCAGGGGGAGCTTGGGGAAGAACTCCTCGTAGGCGAAGGGGAAGTAGCCGGTCTCGAAGTGGTCGGACCCGATCTCCCTCGCCTGCGAGATCTGGAACGTGTAGGAGACGCCGTGCTGGAGGTCGAGCCCGACGCGCTTGCGCTCCTTGTCGATGGTGAGCTGGCCGCCGCGAGCTAGAATCACCTTCGGCTGCTGGGGGTTCCGGGTGTCGTGGATGAAGACGTCCTTCCACTGGCCCGTCTCCGCCGCGATGTCGGACACGTAGAGCACCATCGTCCCGCCCGGGATCAGGTCGTCGTTGAAGACGCGCGGCTGCACGTCGTTGCGGGCGCGGCTCACGATGAGCGCGAAGATGATCTCGCGATAGGCCTGGTTGGCGGCGGGTCCGAGCACGGCGTAGACGTAGAACGTCAGAGAGGCGG
>DASTLK010000074.1:0-3631 GCA_035715025.1 Vicinamibacteria bacterium | reverse complement strand
CGTCCGCCGCGGCCTGGCCCTGGGCGCCAAGCGCTACCTGAGCAAGCCGTTCGACCTGAGAGCCCTCATCGGGGAGGTGCGGCGGCACCTCGTCACCCCGGCGCCGGAGAGCCGGCGAGCGAGCCTATGAAGAGAAAGATCCTGGTGGTGGACGACGAGGACGACATCCTTCACTTCCTGGAGCTGGTGCTGAAGGAGAAGGGCTACGACGTCGTGACGGCGTCGAACGGTCACGACGCCCTCACCGCCGCGCAGATCGAGAAACCCGACCTCGTGCTCCTCGACATCATGATGCCGCAGATGGACGGCTGGGAAGTGCTGAAGCTCCTGCGCGTGGACGACGAGACGGCGCACATCCCGGTGGCCATGCTCTCCGCGCGCACGGAGGCCAAGGACCGCGTGCAAGGCCTGCAGGAAGGCGCGATCGACTACATCTGCAAGCCGTTCGCCCTGCAGGAGCTGCTAGGCAAGATCGAGACCATCTTCAGCCAGATCGGCGAGCGGGGACAGGCGACGCGTTGACGGCGCGCGCGCTCCGCCCCTCGCGATGACGGCGCCTCCCACGCCGAACGACGAGTACTTCCGCCTCCGTGCGGAATGGCTCCGCTTCAAGAACCACGTCATCGACTCCAACACCGGCCTGCCCACGCTGGTGGCGGTGCTCGACGACGTGCGCCGGCTGATGGAGGAGCGCGGGACCCTCGCCCTCGTGTACATCGACCTCGGCGCGGACGGCCATCTCGAGCCCGTGCACGGCTGGCAGTCCTACGACGAGCTGCTGCGCGGGTTCGCGCGCACCCTGGCCTCCCTGCGCGAGAAAGGCCACCTCGGACCGCGCGACATCGTGGCCGTCATGAGCGTGCGCAGCGACAAGTTCCTCGTCTTCCTGCGCGGGGGGGACGGCGCGGCCCTCGACGCGGACTCCATCGAGGGCCGGGCACGGCGGCTGCGCGAGCGGATCGTGGAGGCGCTTCCCGCCCATCTGGGTCCGGGCGTGGAGCAGCCGGTGACCTTCGACATGGGACACGCCTTGATGTATCGCGACCCCATGCTGCGCGCGGAGCGCTCGATCCATCGCGCCCTGGACGAGGCGATGTTCATGGCCCTGCGCCAGCGCACGCGCGACGAGGACCGGCGTGCGCTCGGCCTGGACGAGATCATCGCCGCCGGCCGGATCCACACCCTGTACCAGCCGATCCTGGACCTGCGCACGCAGGAGGTGGTCGGGCACGAGATCTTCACCCACGGGCCGGCGGGGACTCCGTTCGAAGAGGGCGAGCGCCTCTTCGCGGTGGCGGAGCGGACGGGGCGGCTCCTGGACCTGGAGCGGCTGGCGCGGGCGCGGGCGCTGGAATCGGCGCGCCGACACCTCGCGACGGGGGCCAAGCTGTTCCTGAACACTTCCGCGCGCGCCCTCGTGGACCCGGACATCGCGGGCCCGGGGTTCGTGCGGCTGGTGGATGCGAGCGGACTCAGGCACGAGGAGGTCGTCCTGGAGATCACGGAACGCGTGACCAAGGAGGAGCGCCCGCCCTACGAGCGGGCCCTGCGTGAGATCAAGGAGCAGGGTTTCGGCATTGCCATCGACGACATGGGGGCGGGCTACTCCAGCCTGTCCGCGCTGGTCACCATCGAACCGAACTACTTGAAGTTCGACATCGCCCTCGTGCGTGGAATCGATCGCTCTTCGATCAAGCGCAGCCTCCTGGAGACGGTGGTCGACCTCTCCGGGCGCATCGGGGCCAAGGTCGTGGCGGAAGGGATCGAGGCGGAGGGCGAGCTCACGACCCTGCGCGACATGGGCGTGCCCCTGGGACAGGGGCGTTTCCTGGCCGCGCCGGTCGAGGTCGCCGAGGGCTCCACGGTGGCGCGATGAGCGAGCCGATCCCGCCGTACCACGAGCGCATCCCCGAGCTGGCCGCCGAGCTGGCCGAGCGCGGGTGCCTGGGCGTCATCGTGCTCGACACCAGCGCCCTGACCTCGATCGAGGAGGCGTACGGCTCGGATGCCTACGACGAAGTCCGCCGCCGCACGTTCAAGACCCTGGCCGAGCAGCGCGGCAAGGACTATCGCAGCGAGGACATCCTCTGCCTGGACAAGCCGCGCGGACACAACTTCATCATCTTCCTCGAGCGCAAGCGCCGGCGGAACCACCCGCCCTCCGTGGCCGACCTCAAGGCGGTGCGGACCCGCATGATCTCCTCTCTCGCCGCCAACCTCGGCCGCGCGGCGTTCCCGTACATCAAGACGCCGCCCCTCATCGAGGTCGGCTACGGGATGGCGGTGTACAACCCGCTCCTGCACGCGGAGCGCATCCTGCGGCGGGCGGTGCTGGAGGCCCTGGAGACGGCCGCCCATTCGCGCCGCGGCGAAGAGCTCGTGGTGCGCGAGAAGCTGCAGGACCTGATCCTGCGCGAGCGCGTGGTCACGGCCTACCAGGCCATCATGGAGCTGAAGGACCGGACGGTGCTGGGCTTCGAGGCGCTGTCGCGGGGGGCGCGCGGGACCGGCCTCGAGTCCGCCTATGCGCTGTTCGGCGCCGCGGAGGAGCACGGCCTGCTCGTGGAGCTGGACCGGTTGTGCCGCCGCCGCGCGCTCCTCTCCTCCGGGCGCATCCCGTCCAACGCGAAGATCTTCGTCAATACCCTGCCCGCGACCATCCGCGATCCGCAGTTCCGGGGCAAGGCCCTCATCGACTTCCTCGACCGCGCGCAGGTCTCGCCCGACCGCATCGTCATCGAGATCACGGAGAGACTGGTCATCGACAACTACAACCTCTTCCGCGAGGCCATGGCCTACTTCACCGACCTCGGGATGTCCTTCGCCGTCGACGACGTGGGCGCCGGCTACTCGGGGCTGGAATCGATCGCGCGGCTCAAGCCGCATTACCTGAAGATCGACATCTCGCTGGTGCGTGACGTGCACGTGTCGCTGGTGAACCGCGAGATGGTGAAGGCGATCATCGCCATGGGGCACGGCATCGGGGCCGCGGTCATCGCCGAGGGCATCCACACCGAGGACGAGGCGCTGGCCCTGCAGACGATGGGGATCGACTGGGGTCAGGGCTATCTGCTCGCGCGGCCCGACCCGGGCCCGGAGCCGGTCCAGACGGCCTGAACCGGCCCCGACCCTCGCCTCCCTAGAAGGTCAGTCGCACTCCGAGCTGCACGTTGCGCGGGGGTGCGATCGCCGTGAGCTGCCCGAATCCACCTGCGCTGAAGTTCGGGGTCTGGCTGCTGAACCTGAAGTTTTCCTGGTTGAAGGCGTTGAACAGGTCCGCCTGCACCTGCACCTTGACGTCGCCCGCGACCGCGAAGCCCTTGCGGAGCGAGAAGTCCCAGATCTGGAGGCTGGGCCCGCGGAACTGCCCGCGCGTGCTGTTCCCGCGGCGTCCCTCCGGGGCGGCCGCGAAGACGGCCGGGTTGAACCAGCGCACGATGCCCGGGTTCGCGGGATCGAACCGCTGCGAGTCGGGCAGGTAGGGATCGCCGCCGAGGTAGTCCGCGCGGCGATTGCCGATCGAGGTGTCCGCGGTGATGGTGAGGGGCGCGCCCGTCTGGTACCTCCCGATCCCGCTGACCTCCCATCCGCCCAGCACGCGCCCGAGGCCCTGCTGCTCCTTGAAGAACGG
>DASTLK010000073.1:0-4937 GCA_035715025.1 Vicinamibacteria bacterium | reverse complement strand
GGCCAGCCAGCAGAGGAGCGCGAGGTCGAACGCGTGCCCGAAGAGGGCGGGCAGGAACGCGAAGCTCAGGCGCGACGTGTAGGTCGGGATCACCACGAGGAGCGCCGCCCCCAGGACGGATACGCCGAGGCGGCGGGCCAGGGCCCAGATGAGGAAGATGGGCACGACGGAGATCGCGGCCGCGGACAGCTTCAGGGCCACGAGCAGCGTGTCGTAGCCGATGGGCAGCAGCGTGAAGGGCAGGTGGAAGGCGGGCGTGTAGGGAAACGCGTAGGTCTTCCCGTAGGCCTCGGTCCGCCACACCCCGTGCTCCCAGATCGCGCGCGAGGGCGAGACGAAGAAAGAGGGGCCCTCCTCCTGCACCTTCTCGACCAGGCGCGCGTGCGTGCGCAGGTCGGGATAGTAGAAGTCCGGATGGTTCACGGCGAGGGCGCGCAGGAGGAACGCGGCCAGGCCGAGCGCGGCCAGGACGCGCATTGACTCCGCCGACAGCGCGCCGCGCCGCCGCCGCCAGGCCGCGACAGCAAGGCCCGCTCCCCCGGAGAGGGCCAGCGCGAGAGGAACACCGCGCAGGAGGCGATGGGTGAGCCAGGGATCGAGGAGCAGGCCGGCCACCGCGGCCACGCTCCAGGGCGCGGTGAGCACGACGGCGTGCCGGAGGCTCCAACCGGCCAGGAGGTGGATCGCGAGGACGAGGGCCACGGCCACCGCCGGCATGACGGCGGCCCACCCGATCAGGCGGAGGCGGGCGCCGGGTCCCAGGGCCAGACGGATCCAGTCCATCTTGAGACCGCGGTCCCGGCGCTCGTGCGAATCGGACTCGATGCCGATCCGCACCGGCGTCGCGGGCAGCACGCCCAGCGCCGCCTTGCGCTCGAGCACCGTCCCCCCGCGGCACTGGAACTGGTCCACGGCGCGCGCGTCGAAGCGGATCTCGACCTGCGCCGTTTCCCCGAAGCCGCGCGTGAACCGGTACGACATGTCGACGGGGCCGCCGCGCACTTCGAGGGGCAGGGCCACCCCGGCGTGATACGTCGTCCAGTGCGTGCCGACCTTGTCGTCGATCTCGTATTCGGGAGCGAACCCGGCCAGGTAGGGGCCGTCGCCCGGGCCGAAGTTGAGCGTCACCGTGCGCGGTCCGGTCACGGCGATGCGCCCGGCCAGCAAGGGGGCAAGCACGAGGACGGCCGCGGCCGCGCGCGCAGCCACTGATCCGCGATGGTGGCCGCTGGATGCAGCCACCGATCCGCGATGGTGGCCGCTAGATGCAGCCACCGATCCGCGATGGTGGCCGCTCGATTCCGGAGTGCCGCTAGTCAATGATGCGGTACGTCCGGACGCGCTCCTCCAGCCCGGCCCAGATCTGGCGCGGCGGCCGTCCCTCTCCCATCTCGCTGGCGATGAAGCGTCCCATGTCCAGGCAATGGTCGGAGTTGTTGTAGTTGAACATGCCCAGCCGCCCGGTGGGGACGAGGTTGTCGGCGGGAGCGCGCACGCGCTCGTACACGCGGCCGAGCCGCTCGCGAAAGTCGATCGTGTACATGGGATAGAAGTTGCGGAAGCGCCGGACGAAGCCGCCTTCGAGGCGGTCGGGCGTGGTGAGGCCCGAGCCCACGAGCGCGTCCAGGCAGCGGCGCACGAGCTCGTCGTCCGGGGCCGACCACACGGCGTCGCCGGCATCGCAGGTGAGGTCGCAGCAGAGGGCGGTGCGGTCGGCCGGCCCCAGGCCCGGGTCCATCGCCTTCTGCTCGAACATCCGGTTGAAGGGATACTGCCGCTCGGGGAAGAAGATCCAGTGGTCCTCGCTCACCCGCTCCTGCTTCAGGATCAGGAAGACCAGGGCCAGATCGCGCAGGCGGAGCTGGGCGGCCTCCTCGGCCGCGACGGCGTCGCCCGGGAAGAGGAGCCCGGACAGGGTCTGGAGCGGGATCGACGACACCACCGTCTCCGCCTCCAGGCGGGTGGTGATGCCTTCGTGCTGGACACTCACCGCACGGATGCGCGCGCCATCGCGCTCGAGCTCGACGGGCGTGGTCGCGGTGAGGACCCGTCCTCCGGCCTTGACGATCTCTTCCGCGAGCCGCGTCGGGAAGACGCCGAACCCGCCGCGCGGATAGTAGAAGAAGGGCGCGTCCTCGTTCTCCGTCGCTTCCTTGACCTTGAGGAGCCGGAGGATCAGCTCGGCGGCGCCGCCCGACGGGATGCGCGCCCGCGCCAGCTCGGCGGAGAGCAGGGCCGGATCGCCCCACACCTTGCGCGCGAGCGGCTCGAACACGAGCTCGTAGACGCCGCGGCCGAACCGGCGCACCACGTAGTCCTCGTAACTGCGCGGCTCCGCGCCGTTGAAGAGGCCTCCCGCGGCGGCCGCCGCATAGGAGAAGCCGAGCCCGGCCGCGCGCACCGGTCCCAGCAAGGGCAGGAGGTTGCCCATGCTGAGCGGATAGTTCATGAAGCGGCCGAGCAGGCGCACGCGGTTGCGCTTGGTGTGCTCGATGAGGCGATCCCGGAGCAGGCCCCGGATCTCGTCGAGGATCCCGGGCACCACGGAGTAGAGCTTGTGCGGGCCGTGGTCCAGGGTGAAGCCGTGGCTCTGGAAGCTGCCGCAGAGACCGCCGATGACCGGCGCGCGCTCGACGACCGTCACCGGCCACCCACCCCGCGCCAGGTAGTAGCCGGCGGCGAGCCCCGCCACGCCCCCGCCGAGGACGACGACGGGGCCCTTGCTCACGCCTTCCTCGCCACGACCATGGTCTGACCCACCCAGTACGCGAGCGGGGCGTGCTCGAGGCCGAGCAGGCGGATGGGCCCGCGCAGCAGGGGGGCCAGCGGACCCAGGTAGGGCGCCGCCCGCAGTGCGACGTAGCCCAGCTCGAGAGTCTGCCAGTGCTTGCGGTAGGCCAGCGCGAGGAAGCCCGTGCGCCGGAGAAGCTCGGTCATGGTCGCGGGCGTGAAGTAATACAGATGGACGGTGAGGAGGAACGGCCACTTCGCTCCCAGGAGGCGCGCGGCCCCGCTCGAGTTGTCCGGCCACGACATCACCAGCACGCCGCCGGGCGTGAGGAGCTCGTGCGCGCGGGCGAGGACGGCCTTGGGATCGGGCGTGTGCTCGATGACGTCCCAGAGGGTCAGGAGGTCGACCGAGCCCCGCTCCACGGGCATGTCGAAGATCGTGCCCGGATGCAGGTCGAGGCCGTAATGCTCCCGCGCGAACTGGCACATCCAGGTGCTGGGCTCGCAGCCGAGCGGCGCGTAGCCGCGCTCCCGCGCCATGGCCAGGAAGGAGCCTCCGGCCGCGCCCACGTCGAGCACCCGCTTGCCCGCGGGTGGCGCGATCTTCTCGATCTTGTCCAGGCATTTCCGGAACGTGGTCTCCCGGAACGCGATCTGGGAGACGAAGTTCTCGTCCGTCCCCCCGCGATAGCCCTCGAGGATCAGCTCCCAGCGCAGGCGCGGCCGGACGTAGCAAAGGCCGCACGACGTGCAGCGCACCATCTGGTCCTGCAGCGGTTCGTCCCCGGACGAGCGGAAGACGGTCTGGAGGTCGATCGCGCGCGTGCGATCGCGGCGCGAGGGAATCACGACCTCGTAGCCGTCACCTCCGCAGACCGCGCAGCGCACGTCCTCGAACTGGGCGGCCGCGGCTCCGGCCTCCGCGGCGGGAAGGGTGACGGTCATCGCGGCCGGCGGTGGAGCGCCGTCATCTCCTGGAATCCCGCGCTCACGGCATTGAGCAGGATCCCGATGAGCACCAGCCCGCTGGCCAGGAGCGCGATCCCTCCCATCACCCCGGCGTGCACCAGCGTGCCGTAGGGCGGGAGGCGGTGGGCCAGGAGGGCGGCCGCGTAGACGCCGTCCGCGGCGAGCAGGCCCACCGCGATCGAGCTGAAGAAGTAGAGGGGGCGATGATTCCGCAGGAGCACGGCCATGGTGATGAGGATCCGGTAGCCGTCGGCGAACGGCGAGAGCTTGGAGACGCTCCCCTCCGGCCGCGCGCGATAGCGGATGGGCATCTCGCGGATCACCATCCCCTTCTCCAGCGCCTGCAAGGTGAGCTCCGTCTCCGTCTCGAACCCACCCGTGATGAGGGGGACGGAGCTCATGAAGTTGCGGTTCATCACGCGATAGCCGGAGAGGACGTCCTGGAAGCGCGTGCGGAAGGCCATGTTGATGATGGCGAGGATGGCGCGATTGCCGAAGCGGTGGACGTCGGTGAGCGCGACCGAGGACGCCTCCTTGAGGCGGTCGCCCACCACCATGTCCGCCTGGTCGGAGGTCACCGGAGCCAGGAGCTGATGGACGTCCTCCGCGAAGTAGGTGTCGTCGCCGTCCACGATGACGCAGACGTCGGCCTGCACCGTCTCCAGGATCGTCTGCATCACGTAGCCCTTGCCCCTCCGCTTCTCGCGCACCACGCGCGCGCCCGCCTTCTCGGCGCGGGCCGCGCTGTCGTCGCTGGACGCGTTGTCTACCACCAGGATCTCCGCCTCCGGGAGCTGGGCCCGGAAGTCGGACACCACCTTGGCGATGGTCGGAGCCTCGTTGTAGCAGGGGATGGCGACGGTCATGCGCAAGATGGCGGCTCGGTCCTCCGCTCGGGGAAACCGTGATTTATAACCCGCGCGCCGCAGCGCCGTCAAAGTCGGCGAAGCGGATGGCAGCGCCATGGGGAGCGACGGGCCGGCCACCTCTGTGGCAGCGGTCAGGGGGCGAGAGGGCGGTAGCGGGCGCAGCGAAGGCGTCGCGCGAGGCTCCTCAGCTCGAGCGCGGGGGTGGGGGGCCCCCCGCGCCATATTCTATGGAGGTCATGCGCGGCGCCGAAGCAAGCCCGCGCGCCCCGAGCCCCCAGACCGCAGCCAACCAGCGTTCCGGCGCCCACTGGCTCCTGGGCTACCGGACGGCGTCGACGGCCGATTTGGCGTCGATGCGGCGGAAGGACA